>DASVUA010000457.1:0-3752 GCA_036387295.1 Thermoanaerobaculia bacterium
AGACCGGCGGGCTAAAGCCCGCCGCTCCACCATACGAGCGTCTGCGCGAGACGCGCGATCAGATTGCTTCGGCGAGCGTGTCGCGCAATCGCTCGAACACGAAAAATCCGAGGTAGAGCGAGCCGGCCGCGTACGCCACCATCAGGATCGCGTCCGAAAGATTCGGGAGCCGTCCGAAGAACAGCACGTTCTGATACGACACCACGAACGGCGTCATCGGATTGATGCGCAGCATCGCGCGCAGGGGCCGCGATTCGATCCGCGAGAGCAGATAGAGCACCGGCGTCATGAAGAAGCCGAGCTGCATCAGGTTCGCCACGATGTCGCGCAGGTCGCGGAACAGCACCGACGCCGACGACACGATCAGCGCGAGACCGGCCACGAAGATCGCCTGCAGAATCATGAGCAGCGGCGCGAGCAGGATGGTCCATGACAGCGTGAATTTTCCGAGCGCCGCAAAGCCGAGAATCGCCGCGAGCAGAATCGGCAGCGCTGCCACGAAGTGCACGAGGTGCGACAGCACGACGACGAGCGGCAACGCCTCGGCCGGAAACATGACCTTCTTGATCAGCCCCGCATTCGACGAGATCGCGTTCGTCGACTCCAGCACCGCCGCCGAGAAAAACGTCCACGGCAGAATCCCCGAAAAGAGAAACAGCGGATACGACTCCACCACCTGCTGCGGAAAGAACTTCGTGAACACGAGCGTGTAAACCGCCAGCAGCAGCAGCGGATTGGCGAGCGACCAGAAAAACCCGAGGATCGACCCGCGATACCGCGCCTTCAGATCGCGCGCAGTGAGCGCCGCAATCAGTTGCCGGTGGCGGTAGAGGTTCGTGAGCTCGTTCATGACCGCATATCCCGATGAACCGTCCCGCTTCTACTGAACATCGCAGATGTCATTGCTCTCAGCAAGGTCGGCCAGAGTAGTACAGCGTGCCAGAGGCTTGGCCAACCAGCGCTGCCGGCCGTGCCGGCTCAATGCTCGTCCGTCACGATCAGCATCAGCGTCGTCGCGCCGACCTGGAACTCGGCCTTGTCGGTGAGCTCGACCGCGGAGTCGATTTTCGTCCCGTCGACCAGCGTGCCGTTCGTCGAGCCGAGATCGCTCAGGCGGTAGGTCGTTTCCCGCACTTCGATTGCCGCGTGCTGGCGCGAGGCCTCGGTGTCATTGAGCGTGATGTCCGAGTTCGCGCGTCCGATCGTGATGCGCGGCCGCTCGATCCGGAACACCGTACCGGCGTCCGGCCCGCCGAGGATCGCGAGTGAGAGGCGTTTCCCCACGGGGAGCTGCAATGGCGACTCGCGTTTTTCTTCGACGACCGGCTGCTGCTCGACCTCGGCCGGAATCGCCGTTTGCGTCATCGTGCGAGGTGCAGGCCGTTTTGCGGAGGTCGAATCGAGCGCTTCGCGGCGCACCGGCTCACGTGGTGCAAACGCCGGATTGTGGATCTCGAAGATGTGCTGGCAGCGCGCGCACTTGATTCGTTTTGACGGCTTTCGCTCGAAGCGATCTTCGTCGTACTGGTACTTCGAACTGCAGGAGGGACACTCGATGATCACGCGGTCAACCCGGGCTCGACGATAGCACGACCCTCGCGTCGAATAGAATCCCGGCACATGAAGAAGCTCTTCGCCGCACTCGCACTTCTTCCCCTCGCCTGCACCACGACCATGCCACAGCAACAGAATGCACCGATGACCGTCACGGCCGTCCCTCTCGCCATCAAAGAAGACACGCCGCAGCGCCTCGCGCAGCTGCCGAAAACCGTCATCGACTACGACCGGTCGCTCCTCAATGCGAACGAGCAGCAGGTCGTGGCGAAGCTGATCGAAGCATCGAAACAGATCGACGAGATCTACTGGCGCCAGGTGTCGGAGACGAATCCCGATTACCGCCGCAGACTGCAGGCGCAGGCGAGCCGCTCGCCGCTCGACCGCGCCGGCTACGAGTACTTTCTGGTCAACCGCGGACGGTGGGACCGCCTCGCGCAGGACGAGCCGTTCATCGAGCCGTTCGGCACCGAGGGGCACAAGCCGGAAGGGGCCGCGTTCTATCCCGTCGACATGACGAAGGAAGAGCTCGAGCGCTACATCGCCGCGCATCCGCAGCAGAAAGACGCATTGCAGGGCCTCTTCACCGTCGTGCGCCGCAGCGGCAGCGACCTCGTTACGATTCCGTACTCGAAGCACTACGCCGAGCAGCTCACCAAAGCCGCGGCGTCGTTGCGCGAAGCGGCGGCGCTCACGCAGAACGCGTCGCTGCGCAACTACCTCACCCGCCTCGCCGACGCGTTCTTCGCGGACAACTATCGCGAGAGCGACATGGCGTGGATGGATCTCAACGGCCCGCTCGAAGTGGTGATCGGACCATACGAGGTTTATGAGGACGCGCTCTTCAACTACAAAGCGGCGTTCGAATCGTTCATCAACGTCGTCGATCGTCCCGAGACCGAGAAGCTGACGATTTACGCGCAGCACCTGCCGGCGATGGAGCAGAACCTCCCGATTCCGGCCGAGTACAAGAACCCCAACCGCGGCACCGAATCGCCGATCCGTGTCGTACAGGAGATCTACACCGCCGGCGACGCGCGCCGCGGCGTGCAGACGGCGGCGTTCAACCTGCCCAACGACGAATACGTGCGCGAAGTGAAGGGCTCGAAGAAAGTCCTCCTCAAAAACGTGATGGACGCCAAGTACCGTCTCAGCGGTGCTCCGATCGCCAATCGCGTGATGGAAGCGTCGCAGCGCAACCTCCTCAACTTCGACGCCTACTTCAACTTCGTCCTGTTCCACGAGCTGTCGCACGGCCTCGGGCCGGGGATGATCCAGCAGCCGAACGGAGAGCGCACCGACGTCCGCTTCCTGCTCAAGGAAACCTACTCCACGGTCGAAGAATGCAAAGCCGACGTCCTCGGCGTGTGGAACATTCTTTACGCGATGGAGCACAAGCTGCTGGCGTCCTTCAACGAGCAGCAGCTCTTCGCCACGTACGCCGGCCTGCACTTCCGCTCGATGCGTTTCGGCGTGGACGAGGCACATGGCCGCGGCACGGCGATCCAGTGGAACTGGCTGCGCGAACAGGGAGCGATCGTCCCGGCGGAGAACGGCACGTTCCACGTCGATTTCACGAAGATGCGCTCGGGCGTGCAGTCGCTCGCGACCGAGCTGCTGACCATCCAGGCCACCGGCGACTACGCGCGGGCGCAGCGCTTGCTCGCGAAGTACGGCGTGTCGACGCCTGAGATCGCAGCGGTCACCGCGCGCCTGACGGACATCCCGGTCGACATCACCCCCGTCTTCACGGCGGCGGGCGAAACGATGGAGTGAAACGATGGAAGGACGCGTGCTTCTGAAATGCGGTGAGTGCGAGCTCACGCGCGAGATCGTCGGCGAGATCCCGGACGAGTTCACGAAAAGCTTCGACAGCGCCGTGCATCAGGACGGCTGGGTGCCGCGCCCCGGCGCAAACAGCGCGTCGCTCATCTGCCGCGATTGCCTCGTGAAGTACAGCGGCCACGAAACCGTCGACGACGCTGCAAAGGTGCAGGGCCGAAAAGATCCGATGGAGCCATAAGCCACCGTGGCGGGTTGCGCGGCCGTCGCACCAACTCACGCGCGACACGCCTTCGCACCCGACGCCGCGACTCCCGTCTTTAGTGGAGCGGCGGGCTTTAGCCCGCCGAGCATGATCCGGCGGGCTGAACCCGCCGCTCCACCAGAGCATCTTCTCTGGTAGGTGTAAGAGTGAG
>DASVUA010000458.1:0-1858 GCA_036387295.1 Thermoanaerobaculia bacterium
AACCCGTGCGTTCGGCGGGAAGTAGAAGACCGGCAGCGCGCCGCTGGTCGGATCCCCCTGCGAGACGAGAAACCAGCCGATCGCGATGCCGGCCGCGCCGCCGATGATCGCGATGAGCAGCGATTCGGCGAGGACGAACGACAGCACCTGCGCGTCGGTGAAGCCGATCGCCTTCATCACGCCCAGCTCGTTGGTCCGCTCGCGCACCGCCTGCGCCATCGTGTTGCCGGCGACGAGGAGGATGGTGAAGAAGACGGCGGTGAGGATGGCCTGCACGATCGCGCCGATGTTGCCCATCTGCTCAGCGAATCCTTTGATGAACGCTCCCTCGGTTTCTGCTTTCGTTTCCGAAGGGGAGTTCGCGAACTCCGCATCGATGTCGCGCGCCACCCGCTCGGCGTCCTTCGGATCCTTCACCCGGATCGTGAACCAGCCGGTCAGCCCTTGTCCGCGCAGCCGGTTTTCGTCCATGTAGTCATGGCGGAAGTAGAACGTGCTCGTATCGGTGTCCGGATACTTGCCGTCATAGATGCCGACCAGGTCGAACGTCCAGGTGTTGCCCTGCTTCGGCGTGAGGAACGTTGCAGCGAACGGAATGCGGTCGCCGACTTTCCAGCCGTAACGCTCGGCCGTTTTGCGTCCGACGATCGCACCGGTGCGCGTCTTCTTGAACGCTTCCTGCTGCGCCGGCGGCAGGACGAATTCGGGGTACATCGCGAAGAATTCTTCCGGATCGACGGCGATCTGCCCCCACGACGTCTGCTTGTCCTGATACAGCCCGCCGAACCACGCCTGCTTCGCGGCGTCGGCGACGCCGGGGATCTGTTCGATGCGGCGCTCGTAGCTTTGCGGCAGCGGCTGGATGAGCGTGACGCGATGGCGGACGACGAGGCGATTCGCGCCGGCGACGCTCGCGCCGAACTGGAACGCATTCCGGATCGCGGCGAGATAGGCGAACAGGATGAACGCGATCATGATCGAGAGGATCGTCAGGATCGTGCGCAGCTTGTGGCGCTTGAAGTTCGAGAGAACGAGCGCGGCGAATTTCATGCGGCCATCTCACCCGCGAGCTGGCCGTCGACCATGTGCAACTGCCGCGATGCGCGCTGTGCCGCGTGCGGATCGTGCGTGACCATGACGATGGTCTTGCCGTGCTCGCGGCTGAGTCCCTGCAGCAGGTCGAGAATGCCGTCGCCCGTCTTGCGATCGAGGTCGCCGGTCGGCTCGTCGGCGAGGATGAGCGTCGGGTCGGTGACGATGGCGCGGGCGATGCCAACGCGCTGCTGCTCGCCGCCGGAGAGGGTGCGCGGCGTGTGCTTCGCGCGGTGCGAGAGGCCGACGATCTCGAGCGCGGTGGCGACGTGCCGTTTGCGCTCGGCGCGGGAGAGGCTCGTCAGCAGCAGCGGTAGTTCGATGTTCCGCTCGGCCGACAGCACCGGCAGCAGGTTGTAGAACTGAAAGACGAATCCGACGTGACGCGAGCGCCACGCGGCGAGCTGCCGCCGCGAGAGGTTGTCGATCCGCTCCCCCGCGATCTCGAGCACGCCGTTCGTTGGCCGGTCGAGCCCCGCGAGCAGGTTGAGGAGCGTCGACTTGCCGGATCCCGACGGCCCCATGAGCGCGAGAAATTCTCCTTCCGCGATTTCGAGGCTGAGATTGCTCAGCACCCGAATGTCCTCGGCGCCGCGGCGAAAGGCCTTGTCGATGTTGGAAAGACGGACCAGGGTCTTGGACATCTGTTCTCCTGTTGTGTGTTGTCGGTTGTCGTGCGCACATTGGCGCGGCGTTGCGTTGCAACGCGCGATTCGTTGACTGACGGGGGCGTTGGGCGCCTGGGGTGTTTCGCCGGACGTCTGGT
>DASVUA010000459.1:0-1567 GCA_036387295.1 Thermoanaerobaculia bacterium
TCAGCGGCAAAACGATGACGCTCGACGGCGGCAGCTTCGCCGCCGGAGACACATGGCGCGGCGTCTATCGCTTCGGCACGCTGAAGCTGCGCAACGTCACGCTGCGCAGCACCGATCGCATCACCTGGACGACGCTGGACAGCGTTTCGTCGAGCGTCATCAACAACGCCGACGCGCCTCTCTTTGCGCTGCCGTCGCAGATCGTGGTCGAGAACACCGCCACGGCCAGTTATGTCAAAGGTCCGGCCGGCGCGGTCACCGATGCCGACAAGCCGATCAAGCTCGTGGCGACGAACAGCCGCACGCTCGTGACCTACAACGGCACAGCGAACAACGACGGCTCGTTCCGCTTTGCCGTCGGCGGCGCGGCAGGGGATACGTTCACGCTCGTCGCCACCGATTCGCACGCCGACCCGCTGAGCAGCGATCCCCTCACCGTGAACGGTGCGATGGCCGACGTGAATCACGTCACGACGCTCACGATCTCGCCGGCCGCGGTGGTCGGCGGCACGAGCGCCACCGGCACCGTGCGTCTCCGCTTTGCCGCCGCTGCCGATACGCAGGTCGCGCTCGCGAGCTCGAACACGGCGCTCGCCACGGCTCCTTCGAGCGTGACGGTGCAGGCGGGCGCGAACGAAGCGCAGTTCACGATCTCGACGACGGCCGGTTCCGGCAACGTCACGATCACCGCCACGCTGGAAACTGCAGTGAACGCGACGCTGACCGTCACCGATCCTGCCAACGCGCTGTCGTCGCTGACGGTCGATCCGAACAGCGTCGACAGCGGCACCAGCGTCAACGGCATCGTGACGCTCGGCACGGCCGCACCGGCCGGCGGCGCGGTGATCGCGCTGTCGTCGTCCGACAGCACGAGCGCCATCGTCCCCGCCAGCGTGACGATTCCGGAAGGGCAGACTTCGGCCACGTTCACCATCAAGACGCAACGCGTCGGCGCGACCGCGACCGTCACGATTTCGGCGTCGTACGCGGCGACGAAGAACGCCACGCTGACGCTCAACGCCTGCACGCCGCTTCGCCTCGCACCGCAGCCCGGCAGCGCGCCGGGCACCGTCTGGTTCGATGACGCCGTTCCGGCGAATGCCACCGCCAGCGGCACGCCGCTCTTCGACTCCACGCAAGCCGCCTCGGGCACGAAGGCGCTCCACTTTGCCGCCGCCACCGGCGCGCGCGACTGGTCGTTCAGCGGCGCGACCCCGCTCGCGGTCGGCCCGAACGACGAGCTCGTGCTGTACGCGCTCGTCGATCCCTGCAACCCGCCGCGCCAGATCGCCGCGACCTGGAGCGGCATCGCCCAGTCGGCGAACTGGGGCGAAAGCCTGATCGCGCTCTCCAGCTTCAAGTCGCTCGCCTCGATCCCGGCCGGCAGCATCTGGGTGCGCCTCTCGGTGCTCGCAAAGAATCTCGGCGTGACGACGAACGTGAACGTCACCGGCCTCACACTGCGGGTGCACGGTGGCGAGGCGTGGTTCGATCTCGGCGGCAAGTCGGCCTGCAGCATCGCCCGTGCGGCCGAGCCGGAACGCCACGCGCGCGAAACGGTCTGGTT
>DASVUA010000460.1:0-8436 GCA_036387295.1 Thermoanaerobaculia bacterium
CATCAACCAGCTCAAGCAGAATCAGAAGGGTCCGGTCCGGATCATGGACCAGATCAGCCGCGATCTGCCTGACCTCGTGTGGCTCGACTCGCTCGACCTCACGGCCGGGCGCGTCACGCTCTCGGGCCGCGGCCTCAACCCGAATGCAATCGCCCTCTTCGTCGAGAACGTGAAAAACGATCCGTACTTCGAAGAGCCGCAAGTGGGTACGCTGACGCAGGTCTCCGCGACACCGCTGGTCTATCAATTCGACATGAACTTCGCGTTCTCGTACACCCCGCGAACCGCCGCTGCTGCCGGAGCCCCGGCCACGACGACCACGGATACGGCGACCGCGACGGCCACGCAGTAGCAGGAGACGTCGATGGCGATCACTCTGGACGACAAACCGTGGTACGTGGGACTGCTCGTCGGCCTCGGGCTGGCGGGTGCGGTGCTCTATGCAACCGAGACCCTCGCCGTCAAAGACATCAAGTCGAACATCGAATCGACCGAGCAGAAGATCACGGAGCTCGAGCAGAAGATCCAGCAGGGGCAGGCCGCCGAGCGGAAACTGCCTCAGTTTCGTGAGGAAGTGAAGCGCCTCGAGCTCGAGCTCGAAAAACTGCGCCGCATCCTGCCGTCCACCCGCAACACCGAAGAGATCATCAAGAAACTCAAATCGCTGGTCGATCAGGGCGAGTTCACGCTGCGCAAGCTGTCGTTTCCGCCGCTCGGCAGCGGCTCCGAGACGTACGCCGAGTGGCCGATCGCCGTCGCTGTCGACGGCCGCTACCACGACCTCGCAATTCTTTTTAACCGCCTGGGCAACTTCTCGCGCATCATCAATGTCGAAAACATCAAAATCACAGCCCTCGGTACGCAGGAGACGAAGACGATCTCCGCTGACTTCGTAGCCAAGACGTTCGTCTACGTCGAGCCGAAAGAAGGCGAGGGCGAAGAAGGCGAAGAAACCGAAGAGGGCGGCGCGAAGCCCGGTGGCGGTGGTGAGGGTGTGGAGTAGTCGCCTATGAGAAAAACATTCGGATTCTCGCTGCTGATCGTCATTGCCGCCGTGGCCAGCGTCGTCGCACAGACGCCGCCCGCCGGCACCGCCACGACCACGGATACCGCCGCAACCTCGACCGCGTCGGATGTGCAGAAGTCGCTCGAAGAGATTCTCGAAGAGCCGACCACCACCGACACGTACCGCTATGACCCGCAGGGTCGCCGTGACCCGTTCCGCTCCCTCATCGGACCGACCCCCAAGCTCGAGCCGGGGCAGCGTCCGGCAGGGCTGGCGGGGTTCCTCATCGACGAGGTCAAGCTCCAGGGCATCTTCAAGACGCGCCAGGGACTGACCGCGATGGTGAACGGCCCCGACAACAAGGGCTACCTCCTCCGCATGGGAGATAAAGTCCTCGACGGTGAGGTCGTGCGCATCACGACGAGCGGCGTCGTCTTCAGACAGGAAGTCAACGATCCGACTCGCATCGAGCGTTACCGCGAAGTCGTGAAGGACCTGGCCCCGACGTCTACGGCCGCGAACAGGTGAGGGTGAGAGCGGTGAAGGTTCATGGGCTGCGAGTGGAGGGCGAGATGGTGAAGGGTACGAGTATGAGAAGAACCAAGCGAATCCTGCTGGTTGCCGGCGTGCTCCTGGTGCAGGCGAGCGTTGCCGACGCTGGACTGTTCGGACGCAAGGGCGAGGCGACGAAGAAAGCGACGGAGACGGTATCGGTCAGCGCGATTGCGCTGAGCGCCGTCGAGGTCGACGGTTCGCGCGTCCTGCTGCGTACGAACGGCGCACCCGCATTCACCTCGTACAGTCCGGCGCCCGGCGTGTTCATCGTCGACCTGACTGGCACGAGCCGCGAAGCCTCCGCCGTCGCTCCGGAGACCCTCCCGCCCGCGGTCACGTCGATTGCGGCCGATGAAGTGGTCGAGATGGGGAGCCAGCTCACCCGCGTCACGTTCCGTCTCGCCGAGGCGCTGCTGCCGCAGGTTGCGGCGATCGACAACGCGGTGGTCGTGACGATTCCGGCGACCGCGATTCCGATCGAAACCGCGGCAGCCGTTCCGAGCATCGTCGCGGTGCCCGAGCCCGCGCCGCTCGCGGCGTCCGCGGACGTCACGCCACAAGTCATCGAAGAGCCGGTCACCGGCATCGAGCCCGTCGCTGACGCGAGGGCGCAGGTGATCGAAGAGGCGGCCGAGCCGGTCGCCCGTGTCGAAGAGATTCCGCTGCCGCGCGCGCGCTCCGTCACACGGATCGACGCGGTCCGAAACGATGGCGGCATCGAAGTGCGCATCGCCGGAGACGGCCAGCTCAAGTACAAGACCTTCCGCCTCGAGAATCCGTCACGTCTCGTGATCGACCTCGAGGGAGTCAAGAACACCGCGTCGAAAACGGCCGTGAGCGTCGATGACGACCTCGTGAAGCGCGTTCGCGTCGCGCAGTTCCAGCCGAACGTCGCGCGTGTCGTGGTCGACCTCACCGGCAAGGCCGAGTACGAGATCGCCACGGCAGGCGAGGAAGTCCGCATCGCGTTCGGGCCGTCCGCACGCGCGACGCTCGCCCGAGCAACGCCGGCTGCACCGGCGGCCGCGCCTGTTCGCGTCGCGGCGGCGGAGCCGGCTGTCTCCCGCCGGACCGAGACGCAGATGGACGTCGTTGCGCCGAAGCCGGCGCCAGTGAGCGTCACCGAGCAGGTGCCGACGATCGCGCCGCACAAGTCGGTGGACAAGTCGATCGACGAGAAGCCGTGGTCGGTCCCTGAACCGGCGTCCAAAGGTGCGCGCTCGCGCATCACCCCCGCCATCGATCAGGCGCCCGCGCAGCGTCCGCCCGCGCAGGAAGATGTCTTCAGCGAAGCGGCAGCCGCGGACATGCAGCAGCAGCAACAGGCGCAGCCGGTCGTCGTCGCGCAGGGGACGGCGGCGGCGCAGAATCTTTCCGGCTCACGCACGCTCAGCGGCGGAGCGCGCGCGTTCAACGGCGAGCCGCTGTCGCTGAACCTGAAAGACGCAGACATCAAAGACGTGCTCCGCACGTTCGCGGAACTGACGGGGCTGAACATCGCCATCGATCCCGGCGTCACGGGATCGGTCACCGTCGACTTTGTCGATGTGCCGTGGGATCAGGCGCTCGATCTCATCCTTCGCCAGAACAACCTGACGTTCACGCTCGAAGGCAACGTGATGCGCATCGGCACGATCGAGCGCATCGCTTCGGAGACCGCGGCGTCGCGGCGCCTCGAAGAAGAAGAGCGGCTCCGCGTGCCGCTGACGACGCTCAGCTTCAAGCTGTCGTACGCGCGTGCAACCGACGTGTCGGCGCTGCTGCGCGACATCGCGTCGCCCCGCGCGCGGATCATCGTCGATCAGCGCACGAACCAGCTCATCGTGAGCGAGATCCCGGAAGTGCTGCGCACGATGCAGAACCTCATCGTCACGGTCGACATCCCGTCGCGCCAGGTGATGATCGAAGCGCGCATCGTGGAAAGCCTGCGGCAGTTCCAGCAGTTGTGGGGCTTCAACTTCGGGTTCGGCGGCGACCTCGATCCGGCCCTCGGCACGGGCACGGGCCTCGTCTTCCCGAACCGCGTCGGCTTCGATGCCGGTCCGTTCAACTTCGCGCCGGCCGGCACGCGCGTCTTCAACCTGACGCTGTTCGACGTGCTCAACACGTTCGATCTCAACATGGCGCTCGTCGCCACCGAGGCGCTCGGCTGGTCGAAAACGATCTCGGCGCCGCGCGTCACGACGCAGGACAACCAGCCGGCTGAAATTCAGAGCGGCTTCCAGATTCCATATCAGACGCGAGTCAACTTCACGACCACCGTCACCTACCTCGATGCGACGCTCCGTTTGTCGGTGACGCCGCAGATCACCGAGGCTGGAACGGTGATCATGGACATCTCGGTGCAGAAGAACGAGCCGGTGACCGGTCTGACGATCGAAGGTGCGGCAGGAACGCCGCTCACGACGCGTCAGGCGCGCACTCGCCTCATGGTCCGGGACGGCGGAACCGCCGTCATCGCTGGTATCTTCACGACCAGAGAAAACCGAAACCAGTCGCGCGTGCCGTTCATCCATAACATTCCGATCGTGGGAGCGCTGTTCCGCAGCCACCGTCTCGAGACGTCCCACGACGAACTGCTCATATTCATTACACCGCGTATCGTGAGAGGGTGAGAAACATGAGGGGCGGGATGATGATCACGAAAAACATGAAAGTACTTGCCGTCGCGATGCTGGTGGCGATTGGCTCGCTGAGCTGCAGCGGAGAGCTCACGAACAATGCTGCGCCGGTCGAGCTGGTCGTGACGCACACGTCGAACATCGGCGTGGTCGATCTCGGGCCGAACGACGATCCGGATTGCAATCAGGATCTCGGCACGGTGAGCCTGCGCATCGTTCCGAAGAACTCGAGTGCCACCGGCAACCTCGTTTCGGTGCGAGTGAACCGCTACCGCGTTTCGTATCGCCGCACCGATGGCGGCACGATCGTACCGGCGCCATTCGTCCGCTCGATGGACACGCTGGTCGCGCTGAATTCGACCTCCAGCACGGTGTTCCGCCTGTTCGAGCTCGGCGTTCTGCAAACCGCGCCGCTCATCTCTCTCCAGCCGCAGAACGGCGGCCGCGATCCCGAGACGCTGCGGCCGTACGTCCGGCTCGAAATCATCCTCGAGGTCTTCGGGGAAACCCTCGGCGGAGACAACGTCTACGATTCGACGTCCATCCCGCTCGAGTTCTGCTACGGGTGTGGAGGGTGCAGCTAGCAACGTGCGGTGACGCGCGTCCGCTGGCTCATGCACGGGGGCTGACATGAAAAACTTCAGAACGAACAAAATCCTGCTCGCGCTCTTCGCGATGCTTCTCATCTTCGGCGCGTGCAAAGGGGAGTCGCCGACGGCGCCTCCTCCGGGCGGTGGCGGGAACCCTCCGGGTGGAGGCGGCAATCCGCCCCCGACGCCCACCGGCATCGAAGTGACGCTCACGACGACGGGCGCGACCCCGCTCGTCGACACTGCGGTCACGATCACGGCCACCGTCACGCAGAACGGGCAGCCGGTTCCGATCGGCACCGCAGTCGAGTTCACCACGACGCGCGGCACGTTCGATAACACCTCGGCCACACAGGTGATCAAAACCACGACCGCGGGCGGCGTCGCATCGGTGTCGCTGACGGCAACCGCGGCAGGCGTCGCGCACGTCACGGCAATCGTGAACAACGTTTCACGGTCGATCGATGTGACGTTCCAGCCGCGCGTCGTTCCTCCTCCGCCGCCGAACACCGAGCCGACCGTCACGTCCGTGAGTCCGGCGCTCGGCCGTCCTTCCGGCGGTGAGACGATCCGCATCATCGGTACGAACTTCAGAGCGCCGGTGCGCGTGTTCTTCAACACCGGCAGCGGTGCTCCGGTCGAGGCAACGGTCGTTTCGGTGACCGCAACGCAGATCGAAGTCATCACGCCGGGCGTGAATCTCGTCCCCGGTCAGACGCTGACGGCCGACATCACTGTCGTCACCGAGGCGGGCACCGCGGCCGAACGGACGGTCGTCGCGAACGACGTGTTCAGCTACGGCAGCGAGCAGCTGACGCCGGCCATCACGACGGCGACGCCGAACTCCGGTCCGGTGACCGGCGGTACGACCGTCACGATCTTCGGCTCGGGATTCCAAGCACCGGTCCAGGTGCTGTTCGGCGCGGCCGAAGCGCGCGTCATCACGGTCGATTTCAACAAGATCGTGGTCGAGGCACCGACCGGCCGCGATACGTCCGACACCGGCTCGGAGCCGATCACCGGCCCGGTGGCCATCACCGTTCGCAACATCAACTCGGCGACGTCATCATCGCTCACCGACGGCTTCCGCTATGTCTCGGCCGTTCAGATCACCGCCTTCGGCCCGACGGAAGGACCGTTCACCGGCGGGACGCGCGTCGAGATCGACGGCATCGGCTTCGTTGCGCCGGTTGCGGTCACGATCGGCGGCGTCGCGGCACAGCCGATCTTCGTGAGCGGCACCAAGATCGTCGCCATCACGTCGGGCGTCGCGCTCAGCTCTTGCGCAGACCAGCCGGGCGTCGTCGCCGTCACGAACATCGTGAACGGTGACAGCGACATCGCGGAGACGCCGTTCATCTTCCGCGTGCTCCGTCCGACGATTCTCAGCGTTTCGCCGGTCAATCAGCTCGGCGGCACGATCACGGTCGTCGTGGCGAATGCGATCGGTATCCCGCGCCTCCGTCTCGGAGACACGAACCTCTCCATCTCGAACTCGCAGGACAACGGCAACGGCACGACGACGTTCACCGCTGTCGTCCCGCCGACACTCGCGCTCGAAACCGAGGCGTGCCCCGGATTGACCGGCGTCTCGCGGCGACTTCCGACCGCGTTCGATCTCGTCTACACCAGCGCGACGACGACCTGCACGGACACTCTGCAGAACGGCGCGACGATCAACCCGATCGCAAATACGCCCGTCATTGCGTTGTCTCCCGCGACCGGCTTCACGCCGTTCCGAGCCACGATCACGCCCGGAACTCCGGACAACCCGGCCACGCCGGCCGATGAAACGGTCCCGCCGAGCGTTGCGCCGTCGCCTGGTCAGAGTGTCGCAATCGCGAACTCCGGTACCGGAATACTGGTCATCAACAGCGTCACGCCGGGCGCCGGCTGCGCGAACTTCACGGTCGTCTCGGCGCCGCCGACTCCGGCGAACGTCGCGACGTGCGATGCGTTCACGGTTTCGGCTGTGTATCGCGGCACCACGAATCCGACGACCGAACAGTGCACGGTGTCGATCTCGACGAACGCCGGGCTCCGTACGCTGAGCCTCAGCGGCACCTCGCAATAGTCCTTTCCATCGTTTCTGATCGCGAACCGCCCCGTCATCGGGGCGGTTCGTGTCTCATGCGGTTGCACCTCCCGGCGTAGTGAGCAAGAATTCAGGTCCGCGAATGGCTCAACCGATCAATCCGAAAATCGAGGAGCTGCGTTTTCGTCTGAAGACGGATCCGAAGAGCCGTCTTTTCTATCAGCTGGCCGAAGAGCTCCGCAGAGCGGGGCAGTTCAGCGAAGCCGAGGGCGTGCTGCGCAGTGGCCTCGTCAGCTATCCGACCTACCTCGCGGCCTGGGTGAGCCTGGGGCGCGTGCTGCGCGAGCAGAAGAACGACAGCGCCGCGGTCGAAGCGCTCACCACCGCGCTGCAGCACGATCCGGGCAACGTCGTCGCGGCGCGGTTGCTCGCCGATTCGTACCTCGCCCTCGGCGAAAAAGTCGAAGCGATCAAAAAGTACAAGCTCGTCCAGGCGCTGCTCCCGACGGGCGACGAAGAATTGAAAGCGATCGTCGATCAACTCGATCGCGAGATCTCGCCGCCGCCCGCCCCTCCGCCACCGGAGCAGGCGGCGCCCGCCGAGGCCGCGCCCGTGGAGGCGGTCTCCGACATCGATTTCGGCGGCGACGGCCGCGACACCGCACCGGAACCGCTCGCGAGCGGTGTGTTTGGCGACGATGCGGGTCCGGCGCAACCTTCCGTCTTCTCCGACGCTCCCGTGTTTGCGGAGCCGAGCGCGTTCACCGACGCTCCGGCGATCGATGACGCTCCGGCGTTGGATGAAGCGCCGTCATTCGAGGACGCGCCCGCAGCAGCTCCGGAAGCGGCGAGCAGCGGGGGAGAAGAGCGCGCGCCGGAGACGGCAGCGGCTCCCGCGAGCGACGAACCGGCAGAACAAGAAGCGCAGGCAGAACCAGACGAAGAAGCCGAGTCGCCGTTCGACCGGACGTTGCCGCCGTTCGCCGAGGCGGAGCGCTCGTTGGGCGAAGAGATGCGCGTCGAACGCGAGACGGCCGACGTCGAGCCGATGGCGCGCGAGCACGATGTCAGCCCGTTCGAGGACGCGGTTGCCGGTTCGACGGCCGCGCTGGAAATCGAGGCGCCGCCCGGCATGCAGGTGGTTTCAGCGCCGCTCTCCGCTGATGTCGCGTCGTACATCGACGAAGATCTCCCGACCGTCGATGCGAGGCCAGTTTTCGACACGGTATCGCCGGCCGCGGCGCACGAGAGCGATGACGCGGCGAACACCATCACCATG
Organism: Thermoanaerobaculia bacterium; assembly: GCA_036387295.1. Taxonomy (GTDB): domain Bacteria; phylum Acidobacteriota; class Thermoanaerobaculia; order Gp7-AA8; family Gp7-AA8; genus QHVT01. Next base: position 8,087 of record DASVUA010000460.1, read on the forward strand.
GCCGACCTCTACGTGCGGCAAGGGCTGTTGGAAGAGGCGCGTCACATCTATGAGAACATCCTCGCGCGCGATCACGGCAATGCCGAGGTGCGGGCGAAACTCGACGCCATCACGCCGCGTGTGAACGCAAAGGTGGTCGTGCTCGAGCGCTGGCTCGCCAAGATGTCGAAGAGAGAGGTGGGCCGTGGTCTTTAGAACCGTGCTCGCCGCTCTCGCCGAGCGTGTTGAAGGTACGATTGCGGTCAGCCTCATCGGGCTCGACGGCATCGCGGTCGAAACGATCGGCGCAGGCCGCGTCCCGCTCGACGTGCTCGGCGCGGAGTTCGGCGGGTTCATCAAGTCGATCCGCC
>DASVUA010000461.1:0-2880 GCA_036387295.1 Thermoanaerobaculia bacterium
ATTCACCCGCGACGTCGTCGCGGCAATCCTGCGCCGCACCGGTGCCGCGGTCGAGACCGCGTCGTCGGTGCGCGAAGCGCTGCAGATCTTCCGGCGGCTCGAGCCGCACGTCGTGGTCTGCGACATCGCCATGCCGGACGAGGACGGGTACGTTTTTCTCCGTGAAGTGCGCGGCCGGCCCGACGCCCTGCGCACGACGCCGATTCTCGCCCTGACCGCCTTCGGGCGGCCGGAAGACCGGATGCTCGCTCTCGACGCGGGGTTCAACGCGTATCTGAAAAAACCGGTCGATCCGGCCGAACTGGCGGATTCGGTTCAGCGGCTCGCCGCCCGTCGCTGAACGGCTGCACGTCGATCCTCCGCGAGCGCCATCACGGCCGTTGGCGTGAGCATCTCCGTCAACGCACACGGGATGACACGCATCCTGCAATGGACGAGGTCGTGCTTCAGCGGGTGGGTCCCCGCGAGGGCGGAGGCAGAAGAATGAAGAGGTGTGCAGCTCTCATCGTCGAGGACGACGAGAGCGTTCAGCGCCTGCTCCAGGTGATGCTGCGAAAGCACTGTACGTCGATCGATCTGGCCGGCGACGGCGAAACGGCGATCGAGATGGTGCGCAGCGGGGCCTACGACCTCGTGCTTCTCGATCTGATGCTCCCGAAGGTGAACGGTCTCGCGGTCGCTGAAGTGATCCAGGCGTTGCCGGTCAGGCCGAAGGTCGTCGTCCTGTCGGCGGTCTCCCGCTTGTTCGCCGACCGCTTTCCGGAAGATACGGTGGTGTTGCAGAAGCCGTTCGACATCAACAGGATCGAGGAGCTGCTTCGGAATCTCAACGCCCCTTGAAGCCCGTTCGCTCCCCTGCCGGTCGCAAGCCGCGACGCCGGCCGCCGCTAGTGTGTGCTCGACCGAGGCGGCGCCGCCTCGCTGAGCGACGCCACGAGGCGCATCAACTGCAGCGGGGTCACGGGCTTGGTGACGTACTCCTGAAAGCCGGCGGCGAGGATCCGGCGGCGGTCGTCGTCGGACGTGAAGGCGGTCAGTGCGACGAGCGGCACGTGCCGCAGCGGCGTTTCGAGCGCGCGGATCTGACGCAACAGGTCGAATCCGTCCTCGGTGGGCATGGCGATGTCACTGATGATGACGGCGGGCTCGGATTGCGCCAGGCTCTCCATCGCCGATGCGACCGATGCCGCCTGCACGACGTTCGCTCCGCATTGCTCGAGTGCGATGGCGACGAGTTTCAGTGAGTCGGGATCGTCGTCGACCACCAGTACGGTCGTGCCGCTGAGGTTCGGCAACGCGTCCGCCCGGCCGGCGAATGCCTGCAAGGAGGCCGTTTCCGCGGTGCCGGACCCGGCGACGAGCGGCAGCGTGACGGTGAACGTCGCACCTCGCCCCGCACCTTCGCTCTCCGCGACGATCGTGCCGCCATGCAGGTCGACGACGTATTTCGAAATCGCGAGGCCGAGGCCGAGGCCGGACGTCTCCCGTTTCGATCCGGTTTCGCCTTGTGAGAAGCGCTCGAAGACGTGCGGCAGAAATGCCGGCGAGATGCCCTGGCCCGAGTCGCGGACCACGATCACGGCGGCACCTTTGGACTGGCGTACGCCGACCTCGATCGTGCCGCCGGGCGGGGTGAACTTGACGGCATTGCTGAGTAGATTCCAGATCACCTGCCGGAGGCGATCGGGATCGCCGTAGAGCATCGCCGGGGCTTGGTCGAGATCGGTCTGCACGTCGAGCTCTTTCGCCACCACCGCTGGGCGGACCACGTCCAGCGTCTCTTCGACCAGGGCGCGGAGCCGGAACACGCGCTGCTCGAGGCGAAGGCGTCCGGTGGTGATGCGGGAGATGTCGAGCAGGTCGTCGATGAGGCGGATCTGCGCGAACGTGCCGCGCTCGATGGTGGCCACGGCGGTGGCCATCGTCTCCTCATCGAGCGGCATCATGCGCATCATCTGCGTCCATCCGAGAATCGACGTCATCGGCGTTCGCAGTTCGTGCGACAAGGTAGAGAGAAATTCGTCCTTGAGCCGGTTCGCTTCGAGCGCCTCGCTGCGAGCCCGCTCGGCGGTGGAGCGAGCCTCCTCGGCCGCGTCGCGCGACTCCTCGGCGCTCGAGAGGGCGGAACGGAGATCGTGCGTGTCGATGAGCGTGACGACGGCCCCCTCGATGTGATTGCGGCTCGACCGGTACGGACGGACGCGCAGCGAATACCAGTGCCCGTCGCCCGATTGCACTTCCGTATCGATCGTGGTCGGGGTGTCGATGACGCGATGCAGCACGTCCGGCAGATCGGGAAGCTTCATCAGCGGCTTGAATGCGCCGATCAGCCGGCCGACGTCGCTCTCGCGGAAGCTGAAGAGGCGTTGCGCGGTCGGGTTGAACAGGCGGATCACCAGGTCGCGGTCGACCATGATCACCGGCGTGTCGATCGAGGAGAGGAGGTTCATGAGGTCGTCGCCGAGCGTGACGAGATCGGCGTTGCGGATGCGCAGCTCGTCGTTCAGCGTCGACAGCTCCTCGTTCGTCGACTGCAGTTCCTCCTTCGCGGTCTCGAGCTCTTCGACCGTGCGCTGCAGTTCCTCGTTGGCCGACTGCAGTTCTTCGCTCGTGGCGTTGAGCACGAAGTCGGATTGCTCGTGCTCGCTCGTCAGATGCGTCATGTAGTCGCGCGCGGCGGTGAGCTCCTTCTGCAGGCGGTCGCTCTCGCTCTCGTTGCCGGCGCCGCGGCGGGCAGGCTCCGGTTCGAGCGACGCGGCAACCGGCTCGAACGTGATGATGAAAATGCGGTCGTGCGCCGAGCGGGCGGCGGGGATCACCTCGATGTTGACGAGTTGCGCATCCGTTCCGCGCGTCAATTTCAGCCGTTCGCGGCGAATC
>DASVUA010000462.1:0-5796 GCA_036387295.1 Thermoanaerobaculia bacterium
TCGAGCCCGGCGATGTCGGTGATGACGAAGTCGCCCAGCGTGGTGGGGTAGACGAGGCGACACACTTCGCCCGTTTTCGCGGGCACGATCGAGTACGACCGCGGCGCAGACGAGATCTCCATCGGGCCGGTAGCCGGCACATCGCCCGGCGGCGCGAGGCGGAGCCGCGCGATGAGATCGGGCGCCATCGCGCGTGGAGCCGGCGATCCCGCTTTGAGCACCGTGTTCACTTCCGCCAGCGAGTACAGCGAGCCGGAAAGGCGCGAGCCGTACAACGATCCGCCGCCTGTCCCCGTGCTTTTGCCGCTGCCCGAGGGCGCGGCGGGTGCGGGCGCCGGCGCAATGTCGATCATCTCCACCCGCACGACGAGCGTGTTCGCGCTCGCGCTCGCGCTGAGTGGCAGTGCGACGGTGAGCCTCTCGAGGCGCGGCATCTTGCGCGCTTCGCCGCTTGCTTTCGAAACGCCGCTGAGCGTGAGCTCGGTCTGTTCGAGCGGCGTCGTGTCGCCGTTGATCAGCCACGAGACGCGCACGCGTCCCGCGCCCCAGTAGTCGATCCGCGCGCGCGGCCGCAGCGCCTCCGCGCACGCGGACACTTTTGGTTCCGGAGTCGCGTCGTACGGGCTCGGCCACTCGACGGCGGCGGCGATGAGATGCAGTCCATCCTGCTCGCTCGCGCCGGGTGGATCGACGATGTTCACCTTCGTGCACGCGAGCAGATGCGTCGTCGGTGCGCTCATGAGCTTGCGCGCCTGATCGAGCGTGTTCTGAGCCGTTCCACCGCGGCCCGACGCGAGTTTGTAGCCCGCATCGGCGACGTTGTACGCGGGCGTGCGATCGGGATCGCTGACGCTGTAGATGCGAATCGAGTAGCCGCCCTGCGGCGATTCCTGTTTGTAGCGATGCCGCAGCGGAATGCCGACTTCGCCTTTCGCCGGTTTGTCGTAATTCGCGAGCGTGGAGAGCCCGACGCTGCTCGCGCTGGCGATGGCGGTCGAGGCCACCGAGAGGCGTTCCGGCTCCGTCCCGTCGCCCCAGTCGATGAAGACGTTGCTGAAGTTGACCGACGAGGGAACGGCCTCGGTCGCCTTCTTTCCTTTGACCGGCTTCGGCGGCCAGGCCGCCATCGACGAGCCGACGTCGAACGGCACGCGCGAGAGGTCGATCGTGCCGCTGAGCATGATGTCTTCGCCGGCGCAGTGCTGTCCCGGCCCGTCGCATCGCGCCGGCAGATTGTTCGTGTTGCGCGAGGCGATCTGCACGTTCGCGCTGCTCACCGCGGCGTCGCACGCGCCGGCGCCGGTCGGCGGCAGCGGAAGGATGATCCCTTCTTCGCCCGATTGCTCGACCGGAACGTAATTGCCGCTGCGCTTTCCGTTGACGTCGCGCTCGTCGTAGAAACCGATCACGCGCCAGTAGGCGATGCCGGGACGGTCCTGCCACGCGCCCGGCGAGGGAATCGCGTCGATGAACGTCGTGGCCTGCCCGACGCCGCCGCCAGGCATCATCGGCTTCGTCGCGAGGGCGACCGCGCCCGCGCCTCCTTCACTCAACCCGGCGCGCGTGAGCGGCGTCAATGCAATCGGCTTGAACTCGCCGCCTGTGACCGGCGGCTGTTTCTTCGGACGCCGCGGCGTGCCGCTCTTGCGCACGTTGGTCGGATCGAGCGGGGGGAGCGACGCCATCAGCGCGCTCGTCATTCGATAGTGGCGCTGTTTCGTTTGCGCGGAGACCAGTACCTTGCCGTACGGATCGATGATCTCGATCTTGAAGTAATCGGCGATGCCGGGATTCGTTTCGCGCCAGCGGAAGACGGTGTCGAGCGTCAGCACTTCGGGCGCGCACTCGGATGCGCTGCCGGGAACGCAGCGCTGCGATTCGGGGTCGAGTGGCGCCTCGAGAATGATGTCGCCTTTCGGCAGCGGACGTTTCGCGGGCAACGGCGTGAGATCGATCGGATTCGGCCGCACCGGCTTCTGCACTTTGCCCGGCGCGGCCGGCGGCGCGGCGCTGTTGATGAGCACCGAGCCCGGCCCGCTCGCCGAACCAGCAGGACTGCTGACCGACACCGTGCGCGTTCCCGCCGCGACGGCAGGGGCGGCCAGCACCGTCACGCTGGCGTCGCGCGGCGAGCGGACGATCACGGCCCCTACGACGGTCACGTCGCGGCCGAACGAGAGCGTCATGCCGGGCGTGAAGTTCGCGCCTTGCAGCGTGAGCGTGACCGGCGCGCCGGGATCGATGTTGCGCGGCGTGACGAGATCGACGCGCGGCGCGAGCCGGGGATCGAGTCGCGGCTCGGGTCGCGGATCGACGCGCGGATCGACGCGCGGAACTTCGGGCGCGGTGACGACGATGCGCGGCTGCGGCTGTTGCGCGTCGGTGGACGTGCCGTCGGGATTGCGCACCACGACCACGCGCGGTCCCGCCTCCGCTGTCTTGGCGACGTCGATCGTTGCGGCGATCGCGGTCGCCGAATCGACGCGCACGTTCCGCACCGCGATTCCGCTTCCCGCGATCGAGACGGTCGCCCCTTGCTGAAATCCGGCACCGACGATCGAAATCGCGACGTTCGTCTGCGCGGGCGAGACGCTCGGCGGCGTGATCGATACGATCACCGGCACTTTGCGCTCCGCCCCCGTCACCGTGATCTGCGCGGCGGGATCGGGCGGGCTGCTCGCGCCGTCGGGATTCGTGACCGTCACAGTGCGCACGCCGGGCGCCGCGGCCGGATCGGCGGTCAAGGTTCCGTTGATCGTGCCGGACGCAATCGCGCCGGCCGTGAAACGCAACCCCTCTCCGCCGAACGTGACCTTTCCCCCGGCGCGAAAGTTTTCGCCCGCGATGACGACCGGCACTGTCGCTCCCGGCGCAATCGTGCGCGGGGTGACGCTCCGCACGCGCGGTCCTTCCGGCGCGACGACCGTGATCTGCGGCGGCGGCTGATTCGCGTTGCTCGAGCCATCGCGGTTTTTCACCACGACCGGACGCGCACCCGGCCTCGCATTCGGCGCAATCGTGAAGGTCGCGGAGATCTGCGTCGCCGTCGCGGACGTGACGGTCGCGGTGACGCCGTCGCCGATGGCGAGCGTGAGGCCGGGCTGAAAGTGGACGCCGGCAAGTGTCACCGGAACGCTGCTGCCGGGGGTGAACGATGACGGTGTGATGCGATCGATGCGCGGAAGCTCGGGTGCCTTCTGCACGACCGTGATCTGCAGCGGAGTGGGATCGCTTCCGCCGTCGGAATTGGTGACGGCCACCATGCGCGTTCCCGCCGCGGCAGTAGCCTCGGATGCGAGCGCCGCGTTGATTTGCGTCGGCGTCACCGCGGTCACGGCCGCCGTCACGCCGTTGCCGATCGTGACACGCAGACCCTGCACGAACCCTTCGCCGGTGATGACGACCGGCACCATCGTGCCGGCGGTGATGCTCGCCGGCGCGATCTGTTTTGCGTCAGGCGGCGGCGCCGCCGTGCGCGGGACGAGCAGCAACTGCCCCGGCGCATCGGCGTTGTTGCTGCCGTCGGGATTGTGGACGACGACGTTGCGCCGGCCGGGTGTGGCGGTCGGCGCGGCGAGGACGGTGCCGACGATGAGGGTCGGCGTGACGCGCGTGACGTTCGCATCGACGCCGCGCCCCGCGTCGATTCTGAGCCCGGGCTGAAAGTTCGCCCCCGTGATGCGGAGCTCGACGCGCGGCGCGCCGATCGTGACGGTCGGCGGCTGCACGTCGCGAATCGCCGGCTTGTTTTGCGCGAGCACCGTGAACGCATTCGGTTGCCGCCGTGGCCCCATGGCGCGGAGGTTCGCGCCGCTGTCGTAGATCAGCGTGTAAGGCCCCGGCCGCGCGCCCGCGGCGATGGTGAGCGTGAATGCGGCGCTCTCCTGGTTCGGCGAGAGGCGGATGTTCGACGCCGCGAGCCCCGCCGGCTCGAACGTGATGCTCGCGGCGGGGTCGAGCCGCGCGTTGACCTTCACCTCGAGCGTCGTGCCGGCGCGGCCGGTGTTGGGCGTGAGCTGCAGCACGGGCTGCATCTGCTGTCCGAACAGCGGCACCGCAAACAGGAGCGCGACAACGACGTTTCTCAGCATTGCGGCCTCGCAGGCCGGCCGCGGCAGGAGAGAGAGAGAGACGAAGCGCCTGCAGCGCGCCGCGAAACGGACGAAACGAGCCGTCGTTCTGCCGCCGCCGCGTCAGGCGCCCTCAACCATTGCGAGTCCGGTGCGCGGAGTGTAGCAGTGCCGCGCGACGCCGCTTCGTGCGCGCGGTCACTCGAAAGCTCCGTCCGTTCTGTGAGTTCTTTCCGTCTACACTGCGGTGCACATTCGGCCAGGAGAGATCCCCACATGATTCACGGTTTGCGTTGCGGCGTGCTTGGCGCGCTGGTGATTCTTTGTCTCGTCGTTCCGGTTCACGCGCAGCAGCATCCGTGGCAGGCGCCTCCGTTTGCCACCGAGCCGAAGGCGCTCGTCGCCGCCGCTTCGCGGGTCGATGCCGGCGATTACGCGGCCGTCATGCTTCTCGACGATGCGGAGTACGTCGTGGCCGCGGACGGCTCGATCCGCAGCCGCGAGCGGATCATGATGCTCGTCGTCACCGAAGCGGGCGTCGAGTGGGGGAGCGAAGTGCGCGCGCCGTGGGCCCCGTGGTACAGCGAACGTCCGACCATCGAAGCGCGGGTCGTGACGCGCGACGGCACGGTGCACACGCTCGATCAGAGCGCGGTGGTCGAAGTGCCGGCCGACGAAGAGAGCGACATCTTCAGCGACGGACGCGTCTTGCGCGCGCCGCTTCCCGCCGTGGCAGTCGGATCGGTGATCGAGTACGTCATCACCCGCAACAGCAAGGACCCGATCGCGGGTGCCGGCACGGCGACGCACTACTACGTCGGCGGGTATCTGCCGACCGAACGGACCGTCGTCACGATCGACGCGCCGCTCGAGATCGAGACGCGGTTCGTCAACAAGACGGGCGTCGACCCGCGCGTCGAAGAAAAAAATGGCCGCCGCCGCACGGTGTTCGAAGCGGGGCGCATCGAAGGGACACGCGACCGCGACAGTTACGTCCCCTACGACGTCGCGACGCACCGTTACCTCGGCTTTTCGACCGGTAAGTCGTGGCAGTCCATCGCCGGCAGCTACTCCGCGATCATCGACAAACAGATCGCCGGCAGCGACCTGCAGAAGCTCGTGCGCGCCGCCATCGGCAACACGACCGACCGGAAGGAAGTCGTCGCGAAGCTCCTCGCCGCGATCCAGAAAGACATTCGTTATGCGGGCGTGGAGATCGGCGACGGCTCGATCGTCCCGCGTACACCGAAGCAGATCCTGGCGAACAAATACGGCGACTGCAAAGACAAGGCGGCGCTCCTCGTGGCGATGCTGCGCGTGGCCGGCTTCAGCGCGCACGTGGCGCTGCTCAGTGCCGGCACCGGCTTCGACGTACAGTCCGAGCTCCCCGGCCTCGGCGGCTTCAATCACGCCATCGTCGTGGTGGATGGCGAGCCGGCGATCTGGGTCGATCCGACCGACGTTTTCGCGCGCGCCGGCGAGCTGCCTCTCAGCGACCAGGGGCGCATGGCGCTCGTCGCAAAACCGGAGACGACCACACTCACCCGCACACCCGAAACCGAATCGACGGCGCACGTCTATCGCGAGCGCCGCACGTTCGTCCTGCCGGAAGACGGCAAAGCACGCGTGACCGAGGTGACGGAGCCGAGCGGAACGTCCGAAGCGTCGTTGCGGAGATGGATCAGCGGATTCGATCCCAAAAAACTGCGCGAAAACCTCGAGGAGT
>DASVUA010000463.1:0-1852 GCA_036387295.1 Thermoanaerobaculia bacterium
CGTACGAGATGGGACGGCTGCTGTTCGACATCGGCCTCCTGCGCGACGAGCCGGACGAAGCGACGCAGATGATCCGCAGCGCGATCCGCGTCTTCGAGCGCCTGAACGCGACGCACGATCTCGAGCGCGCGCGCGGTGCGCTGTTCCGCATCCGCCCGCACGGCAAAGCGCCCGACCAGGGCGTGGTCGGCCTCTACGAGATCGTCAAGATCATCAACTCCTCGCTGAATCTCGAAGAAGTGCTGAACCGCGTGCTCGACGTCTGCGTCCGCAGGCTGCGCGCCGAGCGCGGCATGATCATCCTGCTCGATCCGCTCACCGGAGCGCTGCGCACGCGCGTCGTGCGCAACATCAAAGACGGCGCGGAAGGGGAGTCGAAGCGCTCGCCGCAATCGATCGTGAAGGAAGTCATCCAGAGCGGCCAGTCGGTGATGTCGGCCGACGCGCTTGCCGATCACCGCTTCGGCGCGGCGGAGTCGGTGATCGCGGAGAACATCCTTTCGATCCTCTGCGCGCCGGTCATCATCAAAGATCGCATCGCCGGCGCGATCTACATCGATCACCGGCAGGCGCGGCATCTCTTTTCGCAGAAAGACCTCAGCTTCATCGAGGCCTTTGCCGATCAGGCCGCGATCGCGATCGAGAACGCCCGCCTCTACGAAGAGCTGGAAGAAGCGCGTACGCGCCTCTCGCTCGAGAACGAAACTCTGCGCCGCGAGGTGCTGGTCGAGAAACATCTCGATTCGATCGTCGGGCAATCGGAGGCAGTGGGCCGTACGCAGTTCGCGGTGCGCAAGGCGTCGGCCGGACATTCGACCGTGCTCGTGCGCGGCGAGTCGGGCACCGGCAAGGGTTTGATCGCCCGCATCATCCACAACATCGGACCGCGCCGGAACGGCCCATTCATCAAGTTCAACTGCGCCGCGCTCCCCGAAACGCTCGCCGAATCCGAACTGTTCGGCCACGAAAAAGGGGCGTTCACCGGTGCCGACCGCCGCAAGCTGGGACGCTTCGAGCTCGCCAATCACGGCACGATCTTCCTCGACGAGATCGGGAAGATGACGATGGCCATTCAGGCCAAGCTGCTGCGCGTCGTTGAGGACAAGGAGTTCGAGCGCGTCGGCGGGACGCAGACCATCAAGACCGACGTGAAGATCGTCGCGGCGACGAACCTCGAGCTGGAGAAGGCGATCGAGGAAGGGACGTTCCGCGAGGATCTTTTCTATCGCCTCAACATCATCCCGATCATGCTGCCGCCGCTGCGCGACCGCAAGGACGACATCCCGCTGCTGGCCGAGCATTTCATCCGCAAGATCTGCAAGGACCTCGGCGTCGACAACAAGCGCCTCGAGCCTGGCATCCTCGATCTGTTTCAGCGCTACGACTGGCCGGGCAACGTGCGCGAGCTCGAAGCGACGCTGCATCGCGCCATCGTCATGTCGAACGACGACGTGATGCGCAAGACGGACTTTTACGCGCTCTACTCGCAACAGCAGCCGGCGCTGGTCGTGTCGTCCGAAAGCCACCCGAACATGCCGAGCTCCATCGTCGGCCCGCTGGTCGGAAAGATGGAAATCACGAGCGACATCTACGACGAGGTGATGAGCGCCGTCGACAAACAGCTCATCCTCCGCGCCCTCGAAAGCTGCGGCGGCCGCATCCGCGAAGCCGCCCGCCGCCTCGGCCTCGCCCGAAACACGCTCAAATCGAAGATCCAAAAGTACAACATCGCGGTCCGCGAGTGATGAGCGTTTCCCGTCCTCGCCCGCGTCTCATCCGCACGCGCCTCTGGTGGAGCGGCGGGCTCTTAGCCCGCCGACGCTGATCAACAGCCGGCGGGCTAAGAGCCCGC
>DASVUA010000464.1:0-2810 GCA_036387295.1 Thermoanaerobaculia bacterium
CGAATGCTCGGCGGGCTAAAGCCCGCCGCTCCACTAGAGCGTCGCGTCAAGAATCGCTTTTGCGGTCAGGATTTCTGCGCGAGGAGGCGATCCACGTCCACGCCGACCGCGCGCAGCGCGTCGAACGAACCTACGTCCGACCAGTCGAAATCGCCGCGGATGGTGGCGACGTGCGGCGATTTTTCCATGAGGGCGTAGTCGATCGAGATCGACGGCATCTCCTCGTATGTCTCATTGCTGACGCGGACGATTTCCGGCGCGGCCGCGGTGAGCTCGCGGCGGAAGACGTCCGAGCGCCAGACGAACAGGCCGCCGTTCCAGGCGTAGTTGCCGGCGCGCAGGAACTCCTCGGCGGTAGCGCGATCGGGCTTCTCGCGAAATGACGTCACGCGCAGCACGTCGTTTTCGATCGCGTCGCCGAGCTCGAGATAGCCGTAGCCGGTATTCGGATCGGTCGGCGCGATGCCGATGGTCATCAGCTCGTCGTGCGATTCGGCAAACGCGTATGCGCGCTCGAGCACACGGACGAATTCCGGTTCGTCGCCGATGTAGTGATCCGAGGCGAGGAACGAAACCGTGCAGGGACCGAGGCGCTGCTCGATGGCGAACGTGCAAAGGGCGATCGCCGGCGCGGTGTTGCGGCGCGCCGGCTCGGCCAGCACGTTGTCGTGCGGCATCTGCGGCAGATGCTCGCGGCATTTGTCGGCGTACTGCACATTCGTCGAGACGAAGATCGCGTCGGCGGGCAGCAGGCGAGCCACACGCTCCCACGTCAATTGCAGCAGCGACCGGCCGTCGAAGAGCTCGAGAAACTGCTTCGGATTTTCGTCCGACGAGAGTGGTCGGAGCCGCGTGCCGGCGCCGCCGGCGAGAATCACCGCGGCGCGCCTCATGACGCTTTCCTTCCCACGGCGATGAGGCTCAGGCCGGCCGGCGGATCGTTGCCTTCGATGCGCCGCAGCAGCGGCACGAGGCGGTCGAAGATGCGCGATTGGCCGCTCGGCAGCGACTTGCGGCGGAGGACTTTGGAATTGATGCGCCACGCCAAGCGGGCGATGCGATTGTGGAAGCTCACGTGCTCGACCTCGAGGCCGGCCTGCTGCAGCTTCGCGACCAACTCGTCGCGCTCGTAGCGGCGGCGATGATCGACGCCGCGATCCATCGCGCCGTAGAGCTCACGGCCCGCGGGTGCGTACACGACCACGCGGCCGCCGGCCACGAGCAGGTCGCGCGCGCGGCGCAGCATCGCAACGTCATCTTCGGCATGTTCGAGGACGTTGATCAGCGTCACGGTATCGAACGAGTAGCGCGCCAGCGCGAGCGACCTGTCGGACTCGAGATCGACATGCTCGACCGTCATTCCCGGGCGCCGGCGAAACGAGTTGCGCAGCCGGTCGACGTACGCCGTCTCGCGATCGCCCGCCACCACGAGCTCGCGCCCGTAGAAGAAGCGCGTCATCGCACCATGACCGGCACCTGCTTCGAGGACTCGCTGGCCGATGAACGGCTGCAGGCGCGTCCAGACCCAGTTGTTGTAGCGGCCGAGACGCGAGCGGCGGCGGATCTGCGTGAACGAGCGCGGCTCGCTGGCCGGATCGTGGAAGAGGCCGTAGCGCAGGATCGTCCAGAGCGCGTTGAAGCCGTCCTTCCAGTTGATCTTTTTCCCTTCCCAGTAATCGCGCCCGTAGTACGCGATCGGCACTTCGAAGATGCGGTAGCCGCGCTTCGCGACCTTCGCCGTGATCTCGGGCTCGATCCCGAACCGGTCGGAACGGAGCGGAATCGACTGAATGACCTCGCGCCGGAAGACTTTGTAGCAGGTCTCCATGTCGGTGAGATCGAGGTTCGTGGTCATGTTCGAGAGGAAGGTGAGGAACGTGTTCCCCATCCGGTGCCAGAAGAGCATCACGCGCCGCGGGTACCCTTCGAAGCGAGATCCGAACACGACGTCGGCATGGCCGTCGATGATCGGCTGCAGGAGCTTCGGATAGTCGTCGGGGTCGTATTCGAGATCGGCATCCTGGATCAGCACGATCTCGCCGCGCGCTTCGGTGATGCCGCGGCGGATGGCCGCCCCTTTGCCCATGTTCACCGGCTGCTGCAGATGGCGGATCTCCGGCCACTCCGTCGCGAGGCGTGCGACGACGTCGCGCGAGCCGTCCGTCGAAACGTCGTCGATGACGATGATCTCCTTCTCGACCGGCACCTCGCGCACGCGGCGCAACAGCTCCGCGACCGTCGCCCGCTCGTTGTAGCAGGGGATGACGACGGAGAGCAGCGGCGGGCGGACATCGCTCATGGCGGGCGCATTGTAGACTCGCGGGCCCGACCATGCCTCACGCAACGAACGAAACGCTTCGCAAATCACTGCACATCGCCTTCGGATTCGCCGCTTTCTCGCTGAAGTGGCTGCCTTGGACCGTCGCCGCCGCCGTTTGCGTCGCCGCGATCATCGGCAACTGGCTGCTGCTCCACCGGCTGGTGGGACGCGGCGTCGCGCGCCATGAGCGCGGCTTCGATCCCGGAATCGTGCTCTATCCGGTGATGGTGCTCGCGCTCATCCTGCTGTTCCACGACCGCCTGCATGACGCGGCGATCGCGTGGGTGATGCTGGCCTTCGGCGACGGCATCGCCACGCTCGCCGGGAAGGCGCTGCGCATCGCGCCGCTCCCGTGGAACCACGACAAGAGCTGGGGCGGCCTCATCGCCTTCATCTGTGCCGCGGCGGCCGGCGGCATCGCGGTGGCGTACTGGCTCGATCATCCGGCCACGGCGGTCGTCCTCCTCACCGCGGTCGTGGCAGGTGTAGT
>DASVUA010000465.1:0-8252 GCA_036387295.1 Thermoanaerobaculia bacterium
CGTTAATCGATATTGTCAAGCGATTTGTTTATCAAAATCGTAATTTTCACCCGACGTTCCACGATGTTCCACGGGAACGCGCTTCTTCGTACGCCGCGCGCGTCGATTCCGCGCATCGCGACCAGGTGAATGTGCGTGCGCGCTGCACTCCGTTCGCGCCGAGTTGCGCGCGCAACGATGCGTCGCGCGACACGCGCTGCATCGCGGCGGCGAGCGCCGCGGCGTCGCGCGCATCGACGTGCAGCGCGGCGTCGCCGGTGATCTCGACGAGCGCCGGCGCATGCGAGGTGATGACGGCGGTGCCGTGCGCCATCGCTTCCGCGGCAGGGAGTCCGAATCCTTCTTCGTCGCTCGGCATCACCAGCGCGAGCGCGTTCGCGTAGAGCGCGGAGAGCTCGTCGTTCGCGACGAAGCCGCGCCGCTCGACGTGCGCGTGCGATGCGAAGCGCTCGAACGCCGCGCCGGCGAGGACGAGCTTCACGTCCGCGCGCGCGGCGGCTTCGACGAGCGTGGCAACGTTCTTGTGCGGCTTGTCGTTGCCGACGTAAAGGAAGTAACCGCCGCCGCTCCGCGTGCGCGGCGCGACCGCGTCGACGCCGTTCGGCGTCACGCGCACGTTCGTCGCTCCCAGTTCACGCTCGAGTTGTTCTTTCACCGCGCTCGAAACGCTGAGCACGCACCGTGCCTTCTGCACCGCGCGGCGCAGCATCACGCGCGCATAAAGTTTCGCGAGCGGGTTCTTCACCGGTTGATGCAGATGAATGAGGTCGTGAATCGTGACCACGACCGGCACGTTCGTGAAGGGGACGACGTAGTGCGGCGCATGAAAGACATCGAGCCGCGCCCGATCCGCGGCGCGTCCGACGACGAACAACTCGCGAAACGAGTAGTGTGGCGCGTCGACCACGATGCGCTCGACGCCGTTCGGCAGTTGCGCGCCGCGCGGCGCGAAGGCGACGTATTCGTCGCCGCGGTTCAACTCGACCAGCCCGCGCAAAAGCCCGCGGATGTAGGTGCCGATCCCAAAGTCGGCGAGCTTGCGTGCGTCGATTCCTACGCGCATCGGATGTGAAAGCGGCGGCGTTGCCGCCGCACTCCAAACTGAATCACGCGAGCTCCTTCATCAATTCATTCATGACGCGTGCTCCGCGATTCCATGACCAGCCTTTCGCTCGTTCGGGCCCGCGCGCGCGCAGGTCGGCGCGAAGCACGGCGTCGGAGAGCACGCGCGAAAGCGCGTCGCGCAACGCACGCCCGTCGCCCGGCTCCACCAGCAGCGCCGCCCCTTCCGCGAACTCGGCGATCGCGCCGGTGCGCGTCGCAATCACCGGCGCGCCGCACGCTAGCGCTTCGAGCGGCGGGATCCCGAATCCTTCGTAGTGCGACGGGTAGACGAACGCACGCGCGCCGCGATACAGCTCGCGCAACCGTTCCCGTGTCACGTATCCAGTCAGCTCGATTCCATCCTCCGCCGGCACGCGCGTTTTCCATCCGCTGTCGCCGCACAGCACGAGCCGCGGACGCGGTTTCGGCAGCGAGCGCCATGCGTCGAGCAGTTCGTCGATCCCTTTCCTCGGCTCGAGCGTGCCGGTGAAAAGAATGAAATCGCCTTCCTCGCCGCCGGGCGAGAAGAACTCGTCCACACCATTCGGCACGAGCTCGATCTTCGACGCGGCGATGCCGAAGCCGCGCATCGCTTCATCCGCCACGCTGCGCGAGACGCATGCGACGCGCGCCGCCTGTTCGAGCGAGCGGCCGATGAAGAGGTTGAACGAGAGGATGGTCTTGAGCCGGTGCTTCCGCGGCATGGTGATCGACGTGAGGTCGTGCAGCGTGGCGATGGCGGGCACGCGCGAGGCGAGCGGCAACGTTCCGTGCGGTCCCCACAAGACGTCCGCGTCCATCTTCGCGAGCGTCGTCTGCTGCCAGATGACGCCGAGGCGCGAGCGATCGACGCGAAACTCACATTGTTCAATCCCGCTGCGATCGTCGATCGGCGAATGAGAGGCGATCAGCGGCACGGCGTCGAGCCGCCGCGCGATCTCTGCGGTGTGCACGCCGATGCCGGTGCGATTCCCAACCAGCGCCCGCCCATCGATGAGTACTCGCACGTTGTGCGCGTATGGTCGCATGGGAGAGACGACGAGGGGCCTCCGGCGGGCCGGCAGGGCCGGCAGCCTTTGCTGTCCCCGCTGAACGCGTTCAGTGCAGCACGCGCGCGGATGGCCTATGGCAACCAAGGCTGCCGGCCCCGCCGGCCCGCCGGAGGCCCCCGGTCGTTACCCCATGGCCACGCGCCGCAAAACGTCCAGCGTCTTCTCCGCCGCGACGGCCCAGGAAAACTTTGCGGCCTGCGTTTTGCCTCGTCGCGACAACTCCTCGCGCAGCGCCGCGTCGCCGGTCACGCGCGCGAGCTGTTCGGTCAACGCGCGCACATCGCGCGGCGGAAAGTAGAGCGCCGCATCGCCGCCGATCTCCGGCAGCGACGACGAGTGCGCGGCGATCGACGGCACGCCGCGCGACATCGCTTCGAGCAGCGGAAATCCGAAGCCCTCGTAGATCGACGGAAAGACGAAGACCTCCGCCCGCTCGTACACCGACGCGAGTTGCTCGGCGCGCAGGTAATCGAGATGCACGACGCCGCGCGCGCGAAGGCGCGGCAGCAGCGACTCCGATTTCCAGCCGACCTTTCCGACCACCACCAGCGAGCCGTCGTACGCGCCGCGATCGCGCAGGCGTTCGAAGGCGTCGAGCAGCGTGAGCAGATCTTTCCGCGGCTCCACCGTCGAGACGAAAAGAATGTAGCGCGGCGGCAGCCCGTCGATCGGAGCCGGAGTCGCGGTGACGCCGAGGCCGGAGTGGATGGCGAACGCGCGCGAAGGGTCGACCGCGTAGTAATGGAGGAGATCGCGGCGCGTAGATTCCGACACGCAGACGATCGCATCGGCCGCCGCGATCTCGCGCGTCATCTGCGACTCGAGATTCGCGAGCGTCTCTTTCTGCAGCAGCTCGGGGAAGCGCTTGAACGTCAGATCGTGAATCGTGATCACGCGCCGCCGCGCCACCGCCGAATGCAGGCGCGGGAGAAAGTAATTCGCGGCGAAGAAAACGTCGCACCGCGTGAGCTCGAGCCAGGCCACGTACGCGCCGGCGGTCAGCGGACGATCGAGCCGTCCAACCGGGCGGCCGCGCAAATCGAACGTACAGCGCTTCGCGTTCGATGGAAGCTCGGCATGCAGCGTCGGACCGAGGTCGGTGATGCGCGCGTCGCCGAAGAGGTAGAGCTCGACCTCGTCGTGCTTCGCCAGCTCGTGCAATAGATAGTAGAGATACCAGCCGACGCCGGTCAGCGGCTCGTAAAACGGGCGGATGTCGACGCCGATCCGCAGCTTCCGCTCGCGCGCCGCCGCATGGCTCCACGCGCGGCTCAAACGGGAGGCGAGCTCGTGACGTAGAGTGTGATAAATGAGACCAATGGTCGGCAGGAGCGACATCGGCGCGCGATTGTAATGCGGACGATCCTCATCATCGTGCTCGTGCTCGCCGGCATCGTGGGCGGCGCCGTTTTCTACCTGCTGGCGACCACTCCGAAGTCGGCCGAGCAGGTCGAGCTCCCGCTCTCGCCGCGGCATCGCGAGCTCCTCGGGCACGTTCCGCCGCACGCCGAATCGTTCGCACTCATTCCGTCCGCCGCGCTGCTGCACGAAACGCTGCTCGCGAATCCGGTCACGCGCGAGCCGATCGTGAAATGGACCGAAGAGCACGAACTGCCGCGCCCCTGGATGCTCGGCGCCGGCAGCATCGTCGCGTGGAAGAGCGGCAAGACCACCAGCTACGCGATCCGGCTCGATCCGGTGCGTGCGCTGCTCGTCGGCGCCTGGCTGCTCGTCGCCAGCAATGCGGATGCGCGTTGGGAAGGGGCGACGCTGATCATGCACGATCCGGTCGCGTCGGCGACGAAAGTCGATCTCGAGCCGCTGCTGCGATTGGCGAACGGGCTGCCTGGAAGCGACGTGCTGGTCGTGCAGCGCGAACGGGCGCGCGGCGCGTTTCCTCCGATCGGCCGTCCCGCGGTCTCGTCGGTTCGCATCACGCGCGACGAGATCGTGCTGGTCTCCCGTTCGGCCTCGAACGACGTCAGCGAGCAGCGGCAGATCCGGCCGCAGTTCCCGCGCGGCGCGATCCTTTCCGCGGCATTCGCCACCTCGCCCCGCATCCTCGGCGATCTCAATCGTCTCTTCGGCACGCGCATCGATTCGCTGATCGACGAAGGCGGCGCGATCGCGCTGTACGGCGTCGAGACCGGCACGCTGCTGCCGCGCCCGCGCGGCGTGATCTCGTTTCCTGCCGATGAAGAAGGCCGCAGGCAACTGGCCGACATCCGGAAGTACGCCGAGCTCGTCGGAGAGACGCGCGATGCCGGCGAGCACCTCCTCGTCTCGTTCGACCGCACCAGCATGGGGCTGTATATAAAGGATGTGCCGGTGGCGTCGACCTGGCCGGCCACGCAGTGGGCGCTGCGGATCAATCCCAAGCCGCTCGTCCCGATTCTTCGGCGCGTCGGCGACAACCCGGGACTCCGTTTTGCGACGCCGCGCATTCACCGCGCGGCACGCGATCTGCGCCGCTGGATCGACGCGCTCGAGCAGGCGCAGGTAGTCGAGGCCGCCGATTCCGTCGCCGGCGGCGTCGAAGAGTTGCGCGTGCGCGTTGCATCGAAATAGTTTCCGGAGGTCGGAGGGTTACGGGGTGGGCTGTTCGCACACCCCTCTCTCCCGGATACCCAATGAACGACGTCATCGACTTCAACACCATCGACGAGCATGGTCCTCAGACCTACACCGGCACGTATGACGTGGCGGTGGATGAGCTCGACGCCGACGACCTCGCGGGCATCGGCAGTGTGACGATCAACGTCACCGCGCAGGAGGGGGATGTTTCGGACGAGTACCTCACGCAGGGAACGGTCAGTTTCACGGCCGACCTCACCTGCGCGCGTTGCGCCGAAGCGTACCCGTTTGCCAACACTTCGACGTTTCACGTAAGATTCCGCCCTCGTCCTCAGGTCTCCGCGGAAAACGAAGAGATCGAGATCGCCAGCGAGGAAGAGCTCGATGTCGAGTTTTACTCCGAGCGATCGGTTCCACTGCGGCACCTTGCTCTCGAGCAGGTTCAGCTGTCGATGCCGATGAAGCCTCTGTGCGACGATGCGTGTCTCGGTCTCTGCCCGACGTGCGGGAAGAACCGGTCGCGCGAAACGTGCTCGTGCGGTGAGTCGATCGTCGACGACCGCTGGGGTGCGTTGAAAGGGCTCCGCGAAGAGCTCGAGAAAAAGAAAAACGTTTAGCGTGAAGGACAGGCAATCCGGCCCGTCCCTCAGCAGAATTCAACAGGAGTCACGACCATGCCGAATCCAAAACGCCGCCATTCCAAGGCGAGAACGCGCAGCCGCCGCGCGCACGACTTCCTCAAACTGAAGTCGCTCTCCACCTGCCCGCAGTGCCAGGAAGCCAAAGAGCCGCACCGCGTCTGCCCGAAGTGCGGTTTCTACAAAGGCCGCGAAGTCATCGCCGTCAAGGACGTTCTCTAATCGTCCTGAATCGTCGCGACGGCGATTTCTCCAGGCGTTAATTCGTGGTGGAGCCTTCAGCAACCAACGCTTCCGACCGTGCCCGCTGCACCATCGCGCTCGACGCGATGGGCGGCGACAACGCGCCTGACGAAATCGTCAAAGGGGCGGTGCTCGCGCTCGCGGAGTATCCCGGTGTGACGATTCTGCTCGTCGGCCGCGAAGAGGTGCTTCGCGAAAAGCTCGGCGGCAACGTCCCCGCGGGGATCGAGATCGTCGACGCCCGCGAAGTGGTCGACATGACGGACAACGCTCTCGCGCCTTTGCGCCGGAAGCGAAATTCGTCCATTCGCGTCTGCGCGAACCTCGTCGCCGAGGGGCGCGCGGATGCAATGGTCTCGGCGGGACACACCGGCGCCGCGATGACCTCGGCGTACAAAGTCATGGGAGTCATCGACGGCGTGAGCAGGCCTGCCCTCGCCGCGATTCTGCCGAACGCCAAAGGCCACGTCGTGCTGCTCGACGTCGGCGCCAACGTCGACGCGAAACCCGAATACCTTCGCGAGTTCGCCGTCATGGGCCACTTTTACTCGCAGATGATCTTCGGCATCAAAGACCCCCGCGTCGGCCTCCTCTCCGTCGGAGAAGAAGAAGGCAAGGGGAACCAGATGACCAAAGAGACCTTCCGCATCATGAAGGAGACAGGGCTCAACTTCATGGGGAACGCGGAAGGGCGCGACGTCTTCAACGGCAACATGGACGTCATCGTCTGCGACGGCTTCACCGGCAACGTGGTCCTCAAAGCCTCCGAATCGCTGGCCGAAATGCTCAGCAAGATGATTCGCGAGGAGATCACCAGCGGCTTCACGCGCAAGATCGGCGCGCTGCTCACGAAAGGTGCGTTCGCGTCGATCAAAAAGCGCACCGACTACTCCGAATACGGCGGCGCGCCGCTGCTCGGCGTCAAAGGCGGCTGCATCATCAGCCACGGCCGCTCGAACGCGAAAGCGATCAAGAACGCCATCCGCGTCGGCCGCGACTTTGCGCTGAATCGCGTCGACGTGATGATCCGCGAAAAGATCAGCGATCTCCACTCGCGCGAGCACGACTCCGGCATCGCCGCCACGCCGTAGCGCCCGCTTCATTGCGCGCGACGGCCCCCGCCGCAAGCGCGCTAGAATCCGCGCCGCATGGAACATCACACCGCATTCGTCTTCCCTGGACAGGGGAGCCAGTACGCCGGCATGGGCCGCGACGTCGCTGAAAAGTATCCCGCCGCACGCCGCGTTTTCGACGACATCGACGCAGCTCTCGGCTTCTCGATCTCCCGTCTCTGCTTCGAAGGTCCCGAAGATCAACTGAAGCTCACCGAGAACACGCAGCCGGCCATTCTCGCCGTCTCGTCCGCGCTGCACGCCGTGCTCGAAGAGCACGGCGCGACGCGGCGCGATCTCGTCGCCGGCCATTCCCTCGGTGAGTACAGCGCGATCGTCAGCGTCGGCGGCCTCTCTCCCGCGAACGCCGCGAAGATCGTCCGCGCGCGCGGCCGCTTCATGCAGGACGCCGTCCCCGTCGGCACCGGCGGCATGGCCGCGTTGATCGGGCCGTCAGTGGAAGACGTGCAGGCGATCTGCGAAGAAGCGGCGCAAGGCGAAGTGGTCAGCGTCGCGAACATCAACGCACCAGGGCAGATCGTCATCGCCGGCACAAAGTCTGGCATCGAGCGGGCCATCGAAGTTGCGAAGAAGCGAGGCGTGCGCCGCGCGCTGCCGCTGCCGGTCTCCGCACCCTTTCATTGCGCGCTCATGACTCCTGCCGCGGAACGCCTCGAGCCGATCCTGAACGACGCCGAGTTTCACGACCTCTGGGTCTCGCTCGTCTCGAACGTCGACGCCTCGCCGATCGGCACCGCCACCGCCGTGCGCAACGCCCTTCTGCGCCAGGTCGCCTCGCCGGTGCGCTGGGTGGAGTCGGTGCAGAAAATGATCGCGATGGGCGTGAAGCGCTTCGTCGAAGTCGGTCCCGGCAACGTGCTCACAGGCCTCATCAAACGCATCGATTCAAATGTGGAGCTGGTGAACGTTTCGGACGTTCCGACGCTCGAAGCATTTCTGGAGACGAAATGAAAATCGACCTCACCGGAAAAACCGCTCTCGTCACCGGCGCTTCGCGCGGAATCGGCGAAGCCATCGCCCGCCGTCTCGGGGAAACAGGTGCGCACGTGCTTTGCGCCGCACGCTCTGCCGACGCGGTGAACAAGCTCGCGAGCGAGATCGGCAACGCCACCGGCGTCGAGCTCGACATCACGGCGCCCGACGTGCGCGAGCGCATCGGCGCACTGCTCAAAGAACGGCCGATCGACATCCTGGTCAACAACGCCGGCGTCACCGATGACGATCTCTTCATCCGGATGAAACCCGACGCCTGGACGAAGGTGCTGCACACGAATCTCGACTCCGCGTTTCACATCACGCAGGAAGTGGTGAAGAAGATGATCCGCGCACGCTGGGGGCGCGTCATCAACATCTCCTCGATCGTCGGCATGATGGGCAACCCGGGGCAGGTGAATTACTCGGCATCGAAAGCGGCGCTCATCGGTTTCACGAAATCGCTTGCGCTCGAGATCGGCTCGCGCAACGTGACGGTGAACGCGATTGCACCCGGCTATATCTCCACCGCCATG
>DASVUA010000466.1:0-4833 GCA_036387295.1 Thermoanaerobaculia bacterium
GCGCGACCGACAATTCCGCGGGGCCGAAAAGAAGCGACGCAACAACAACCAGGAACGCCACGCTTCGCCTGGACAAGATCATCTGCGGATCTCCTCGCTCAATCAGTCAATAAGGACTGCTGGAAGGAAAGATCGTACAGACGGAAATGCGCCGCAGTCAAATGACCGCTCGTGCCTACTTCGATTTCGCGGCTACTGGGAAGGTGATGAAGCCGCCGTTGGCGTAGATGATGTCGCAGTCGGGGTTGTCGACTTCGCCGGCGGTGTATTCGGCGCTTTCCATCACGCCGTCGCGGCCGGCGGAGCGGATGGCGTACGGTTTCGGGCCGTCGCCGACACCGAATTCGAAGGGGCGGCCCCAGCCGTCGGTTTTCGGCAGGACGCGGGCGTACGTCGGTGCGAGGGCGCCGTTGAGATCGTCGTAGGCGATGGTGCTGGTCGGAAAGGCGAAACCGGCGACGGAGTACGACTGCATTTCGCTCGCTCGCGACTCCCACGCCACGGCGATGGTGCGCATGTCGGCGACGGTCCGGCGCTGGCGCGCGCGGTCGAGCGACGAGAGATACGCCATCATGGCAATCCCGGCCAGGATCGCGATGATCGCGACGACCACGAGCAGCTCGATGAGTGTAAAACCGCGTTCCCGGCGGTGACGCATGTCCGGACAACCTCCAGCTAGACGTATTGAACAGGATCGACGGTACGCTAGGCCGCGCGAATGATCGTCGCAATGGTACGTCAGTTTTTCATGAAATCCGGCGTCCGGCCGTGCCGCATCCTTGCCGCCGTGTCGGGAGGAACGGACTCGACTGCACTCCTTTTCGCGCTCACGGAGTTGCGCGTCGAAGGGTTCGACATCGAATGCGCGCACGTCAATCACCACCTTCGCGGCGCCGACTCAGACGAGGATGAAACGTTCGTGCGCGAGCTCTGTACTCGTCTCACGGTTCGGCTGCACGTCGCCGACGGCACACTCGATTCCGACGCAATCCGCCGCCGCGGAATCGAGGCGGCGGCGCGCGAGGTGCGCTACGCCCGGTTGCACGAGCTCCGCGAATCGTGCGGCGCGAGCTTCATCGCCACGGCGCATCAGAAAAACGATCAGGCCGAGACGGTCCTGATGCGCCTCATGAGCGGGAGCGGAATCGCCGGACTTCGCGGCATTCAGCCGGTTCGCGAGGACCACGTGCTCCGTCCCCTCCTCGGCCTCACGCGCGACGAGCTCGAAGCGTTTCTCCGGACGCACGACGTCACGCCGCGATTCGATCGCTCGAACGACGACAGCCGTTTTCTTCGCAACCGCGTCCGCGCGTTGCTGCGCGAGCTCGGAGGCATCGATCACCTCGCGCGCATCGCGACCGAGGCGAGGTCGCTGTGGCCGCTGCTCGAGCAGGCGATCGACGCGGCAGATCACGCCGAGGTCATGCCGCGGGCGACGCGCTTTCCGGCGTTGCCTAAGGATGAATGGCTGCGCGGCGCGATTTTGCAGCGGCACATCCGGCGCATGGATCCCGACGCGCGTGATTTCGACGCGCGGCGGATCGCGCGCGAGCTCGGCAACAGCACGCGCCTCCGCGTCACGAAAACGCTCGAGCTCGTGCATGACGGCACGTGGATGCTCCGTTTCGTCGAACCCCCGCGGCCGCAGCAGGCCGGCTTTGAAGTGACGTTGACGCCCGACGCGCCGGTTCACCTCGACGCGCTGCGGCTCACGTTCACCCTGGCGAGGCAGGATTCGAACCGCGATGCGGCCAGAGTCGCGCCTTCATCGCAGCGGCTTCAGCTTCCGCGCGGCGCTACGCCGTCGTTCACGATCCGCAACCGGAGGCCCGGCGACCGGTTTCAGCCCCTCGGCATGTCAGCGTCGAAAACGCTGAAGGATTTTCTGATCGATCGTAAAATTGCTGCCCCGCTGCGCGACCGCCTTCCGCTGCTGCTCTGGAACGGCGAGATCGTCTGGGTCGCCGGCGTCGAGATCTCCGAACGATTCAAAGTCACGACCGCGGTCGAAGGCGACGTGTATGAGGTGAGGATGGAAGGCGAAAAGCGAGAGCTCGTTCCGGTTTTCTCCGCCGACGCGATCCGCGCACGCGTGACCGAGCTCGGCAACGAGATCCGCACCGACGCCGGCGACGCCGAGGTGTTCCTGCTCGGGATTCTGAAAGGGACGTCCGTCTTTCTCGCCGACCTTCTCCGAGCGGTGCCGGGCGAAGTCAGCTACGGCTACATCGACGTCGTGCGCGACGCGGCGGACACCGACACGAATGCGCTCGAGATCGACTTCCTCAGCTTCACCGACATTCGTGGACGCAACGTCTACGTGCTGAAGGATGTCGTCAACACCGGCGTCATCGAGAACTACCTGCTCACCCAGTTGCGCATGCATGCGCCGGCCAGCATCCGGCTGGTCGCGCTGCTCGATCGGACCGACGCGCGTACCGTCGACGTTCAGACCGACTTTCGCGCGTTCACGATCGAAGACGGCACGTTCGCCGGCTACGGTCTCGAGCACGAGCGGCGGTTCGCGAACTGTCCCTTCATCGGCCGCGTCAGCTGAGCGCGCGAGCCGGTCGCGAACGAGCGCGTCAGCGTTCATCCCGTTCAGAATATCCGGCACTCCCACTCCGTTCCGATTCGCGATAGTGTACGTGGCACGCGCGAGGCATCCGCGTCGCCGCGTAGGAGGCAAATCCTTTGAATTCCACAGTAAAAACAGCGCTTCTGTGGGTCGTCATCATTGTGCTGGTCTTCCTCCTGTGGAGCCTGTTCAATACGGCCAAGGGCGCCAGCGAGCAGATTCCATTCAGCACCTTCATGGGCCGCGTCAACGACGGCTATGTCGAAAAGGTAACGATCCGCGGCGACGAAATCCGAGGCGAGACCAAACCGGCCGCCCCGGGTGGCAAGCGCGAGTTCCACACGAACGTTCCGCCGACCCTTCCGGACACGGTCTACACCCGTCTCGAAGAAAAGGGCGTCGTGGTCGAGTTCGAACCGCAGCGCGACGCTCCGTTCATCACCGCTCTCATCACCTGGGCTCCTTTCCTCTTCCTGATCGGCCTCTGGATCTTCTTCATGCGCCAGATGCAGTCGGGCGGAAACAAGGCTCTCTCGTTCGGCAAATCGAAAGCGAAACTCCTTTCGGGCAGCGCGAAGAAAGTCACGTTCAAGGACGTGGCGGGCGTCGATGAAGCGAAGGTCGAGCTGCACGAGATCATCGAGTTCCTCAAAGAGCCGCAGAAGTTCACGAAGCTCGGCGGCAAGATCCCGAAAGGCGTCCTGCTGATGGGCCCTCCGGGCACCGGCAAAACGCTTCTCGCGCGCGCCATCGCCGGTGAGGCGAACGTGCCGTTCTTCTCGATCTCCGGCTCCGACTTTGTCGAGATGTTCGTCGGCGTCGGTGCGTCGCGCGTGCGCGACCTCTTCGAGCAGGGGAAAAAGAACGCCCCCTGCATCATCTTCATCGACGAGATCGACGCCGTCGGCCGTCACCGCGGCGCAGGCCTCGGCGGCGGACACGATGAGCGCGAGCAGACGCTGAACCAGCTTCTCGTCGAGATGGATGGGTTCGAGTCGAACGAAGGCGTGATCCTCATCGCCGGCACGAACCGTCCCGACGTTCTCGACCCTGCCCTGCTCCGTCCGGGCCGCTTCGACCGCCGCGTAGTGGTCGACCTGCCGGACCTCAAAGGCCGCGAAGGCATTCTCCGCGTCCACACCCGCAACATCCCGCTCGCGGAAGACGTCAACCTGGCCGTGATCTCGCGCGGCTCACCCGGCTTCTCCGGCGCCGACATCGCGAACCTCGTGAACGAGGCGGCGCTGAACGCCGCCCGCTACGACAAGAAGAAAGTCCAGATGGTCGACTTCGAATATGCGAAGGACAAGGTCATCATGGGCGTCGAGCGGAAGTCGATGATGATGTCCGATCGTGAGAAGCGGAACACCGCGTATCACGAGTCGGGTCACACCATCGTCGCGGCCATGCTGCCCGCTGCCGATCCGCTGCACAAGGTGACGATCATTCCGCGTGGCCGCGCGCTCGGGCTCACCCAGCAGCTCCCGACCGAGGACAAGTACTCGTATTCGAAGCGCTACCTCGAAGCGATGCTCGCCGTGCTCATGGGCGGCCGGATCGCGGAAGAAGTGTTCCTCAACGAGCTCACCACCGGTGCCGGCAATGACATCGAGCGTGCGACCGGCATGGCTCGCAAGATGGTTTGCGAGTGGGGCATGTCGGACCTCGGGCCTGTCACCTTCGGCAAGAAGGAACAGGAGATCTTCCTCGGCCGCGAGTTCGCGCAGCATGGCGACTTCTCGGAGTCGACGGCGGTCGAGATCGACAAAGAAGTGCGCCGCATTCTCGAGAAGGCGTACAAAACCGCGCACGAGATCATCTCCGGCAACAAGAACGCGCTCGACCGCATCGCGCGCAAGCTTCTCGAGCGCGAAACGCTCGACGGGCCGGAAGTGAACCAGATCATCACCGAAGAGACCGGGACGGACTACCTGAAGCTCAAGGAGTACTACCCCGATCAGAGCCCCGGCGATCAGATGACGATCGGGCCGGGCGCCGGCCCGCTGAGCGACATCACCGCCCCGGTCGCAGCTCCCGACCGCTCCGCATTGCGATGAACGAACAGCAGAACGAGGGCAGGCAGGAATGCCTGCCCTCCACTTCTCCCGAAGAGCAGCAGCAGGACGCTCCTCCCCCGCCTGCAACCCCGCGCTGGCGCCCCGCGGCCGAACCCACCTGTTGCGGTTCGGGCTGCGATGATTGTCCGTTCTAGTTGCGTTTGCCGTGGCCCGTTGCCAGTTCCCCGTTGCCCGGGC
>DASVUA010000467.1:0-6957 GCA_036387295.1 Thermoanaerobaculia bacterium
ACCGCACGCGGACAACTGACAACTGAGAACTGACAACCGATAAACAACCAACCAACGCAGCCCGGAGGCAACATGTACCTCATCGCCCTGGTCCTTGCTTCAATCATTGCCGCCACCCCCGCACCGCGCGAGTGGCGGGACAGCATTCGTGACGTTTACATTGACGGCAAGCTCGAGCGGAACGCGCAGACGCTTTCCACCAGCTCGCCTCGCATGCTCGCGGTCGTCTGCGGCGAAGAAGTGATGCTGCTCGATCCGGAGAAGCAGACGGTCGCGCGCGCCGCGAAAAGCGCGTTCGACTTCGCGCCCGACCGCACCCGCGCCACGTCCACCGAGGCCGCGCACGAGCCCGCCGGAACGCTGGTGCAAACGGGCGGAACGTATCTCGCCACGATGGGCGGCAGGAGCGTGCTCGTCGCGCCGCATCAGAGCAAAGCGGGATCGATGACGATCGAAGAGCTCTGGGCGACCGCGCCGGTCTGGCGCGCCATCGCCGATCACTACCAGCCGGACGGCGCGCTCATCGAACGGCTGCGGAAGATCGACAAGCCGGTCACGCTCGAGATCGTCCTCGCCACCTGGTGCGGCGACAGCCGGCAGCACGTCCCGCGGCTGCTGAAATCGATCGCGACCGCCGCGAATCCGCACATCTCCGTCACGTTGATCGGCATCGACGCCGACTTTGTGCAGCCGATGGAGGTGATCGCCGGCCGCAACATCACGAACGTGCCGACGGTGATCGTGAAAGAGAAGGCGCGGGAGCTTGGACGGATGGTCGAAACGCCGGCCGCAGCGACCGTGGAAGACGACGTGTGCGACATCGTGGCGGGGACGCCGAAACCGCACAAAGGGCGCCTCGGGCGCGGTGCGCTGATCTCTACCGGCACCTACGCATTGCGCGACGCACAGAAGCGCGCGATCGGGACGGAAGTGTTCGAGCTGTATGAACGCGCGGCCGGCGGAACCATCGCACACAGTGTGATCTCGAGGCGCAACGGATCGACGATCGAGACCTGGGCCTCACCGACGTACGTTGAAGTGACCACGCGCGCCGCGAAGATGACCCGCACCCGCTATTACCGGGACGGCGACAACTGGACGGCGGTCCAGCGCGGTGCCAACGGGATCATGGAACAAACTGCAGCGGCTCCGGCGGCATTCGTGAGTCCGGCCACAGTGACGTATGCGTGGGCTCGCGACGCGGCCCGTGTGTTTGCCATCCCGGAGTATGGCCTCGGCGCAATTTCCGGCCTTGCCGCGCGTGTCGATCGCGCCACCGTTCCGAAGATGGTGACGCTCGCCGACGGTTCAACGCGAACGCTGATTGCGAGCGCGCCTGCACCACGGCCACAGTAGCGCGACTGCGACGGCGGCCGTCTACCTGCGATTGACCCAGGAGCAGACCGGACATTCCTCCGATACATGGCCGCGGGCAGGGCAGTGCTCGCGGCCGAAGTAGATGATCTGGAGGTGGCGGCGGGACCATTCGTCGCGCGGAAAGACTTTCTTCAGATCGCGTTCGGTCTGCTCGACGTTTTTTCCTTTGGACAGACGCCAGCGTTGAGCGAGGCGGTGGATGTGGGTGTCGACGGCAAACGCCGGTTCGCCGAATGCCTGCGACATCACGACGCTCGCGGTTTTGTGGCCGACGCCGGGCAGGCGCTCGAGCGCTTCCATGTCGCGCGGCACTTCGCCGCCATGTTCGGCGAGGAGCGTTTCGGCGAGTTTCTTCGCGTTCTTCGCTTTCGTCGGGGCGAGTCCGCAGGCGCGGATGCAGCTCAAGATCTCCTCCGCGCTCAATTGCGCCATCGCTTGCGGCGTGGCGGCGCGGGCGAAGAGGGCAGGGGTGACTTTGTTCACCTGCGCGTCGGTGGTCTGCGCGGAGAGCAGCACCGCGATGAGGAGCGTGAACGGATCGCCATGTTCGAGCGGGATCGGCGGTTCCGGATAAAGCTGGTCGAGGATTTCTCCGATCCGCTTCGCTTTCTCGGCCCGCCTCACCGCAGATCCTCGGCCTCGCTCCAGCGGCGCACGAACTCCGGCAGCGGCGGCGATTCGAGCTGCGCTGAACCGACGAGCGCGAGCACGTCTTTCGGCGCCACAGTTCCGGTGCGGCTCCGGATCACGGTGCGCATGTGCCCGATCGCGCAGAACGCGCCGTCGTGCTCCACGACGTGCTCGACGTAAATCCACTTTTCATCCCACCCGATCACGCGCGTCCGGACGTCGAAACGGGCGAATGGTGGGATCGACCGGCGATAGCGCACCACCGCGCCGCCGATCACCGGCCGCCAGCCGCGGCGCAGCACCTTCCAGAGCAGGCGAGTGCGGCCGATCAACTCGACGCGCGCCACGTCCATGAAACTGACGAAGCGGCCGGCATTGAGATGAAAGTTGAGATCGCAATCCTGCGGCAGCACGGTGAAGGTGACGACCGATTCGTCGAGCACGCCGATGCGCGACCGCAAACGGCTGCGAAGGAGGACGACGTAAATGAAGCGAAAGAAAAGCAGCATGGCGTTGTGCGCCGGCAATCGTATCGCGCGCGGCGTTCATGGATGATTCGCTATCATCTCGGCTCATGCACGAAGATCGTCCGCCGCGACCGCTCCCGCAGCGCACCGGCAAGCACGTCTGCACCAGGTGCCTCACCGTGATTCCGGCGAACGAATACTTCCGCAACGATCACATCTGCGACCGCTGTGCGTCGACCGATGAGTATTCGGTCGTCCCCGAGCCGAAAGCGCCCAGAAAGAAATGACGCGCCGCGTCGCCGTGATCCACGACTGGCTCACCGGCATGCGCGGTGGCGAGGCGGTGCTGGAGGCGATCCTCGACGCGCTTCCGGAAGCGGAGCTCTTCACGCTCTTTCATTTCAAGGGATCGATGTCGGCGAAGATCGAGTCGCGCACGATCCACACGTCGTCCTTGCAGAAGCTCGCCATGCGGGTGAGCGATTACCGTCACCTGCTGCCGCTCTATCCGCGGGCGGCGCGCGAATTCGACCTGCGCGGCTTCGATCTGATCGTCTCGTCGAGCCACTGCGTCGCGAAAGGAGTCGACGCGCGCGGGAAGCCGCATCTGTCGTACTGCCACACGCCGATGCGGTACATCTGGGATCGCTTCGACGACTATTTTCCGCGCTCGAAACCGTTGCGCCGCGCGGCGATGGTGTCGCTCGTGCCGTGGCTGCGGCGGTGGGACGTGAAAACGGCGGCGGAGGTGACGACGTTTGCCGCGAACTCCTCCTTCGTACGCGACCGCATCCGCCGCTACTACGATCGCGACGCCGCGATCATTCATCCGTTCGTCGACGACGCGTTTTTTGCGCCGCCGCTCGAGACCACGCGCGGCGATTACCACATCGTCGTTTCGGCGCTGGTGCCGTACAAGCGGATCGAGCTCGCCGTCGCCGCCGCGGTGGCGAGCGGACGCAAGCTGGTGGTGATCGGAGGAGGCCCGCTGCTGGACGAGCTGAAAACCCGCGGCGGCCACAACGTCGAGATCGCCGGCTCCGTATCGAGAGAGGCAATCATCGAACGCGTCGCGCGGGCACAGAGCCTCATCCTGCCGGGGGTCGAGGACTTCGGGATCACCCCGCTCGAGGCGATGGCGCTCGGCACGGCGGTGGTCGCATTCGGAGAAGGAGGCGTGCTCGACTCGGTGCAGCCCGGCAGGACAGGAATTTTCTTCTCGCAGCCGAGTGTAGACTCGCTGCGGCGTGCGCTCGATGACGTGGAGTCGCACCCGTGGGACCGCGCCGCGATTCGAGCGCACGCCGCGACGTTTTCGCGGGCGAGTTTCGATTCCGCATTCGGCGCCTTTTTGAGAGCGAACAGCTGATTTCCTAACCGTGATCGAGAAGAAACAGAGGGCGCTCGCGTCGGTCTACCTCGTCAACGACGTCATCGCGTCGAACCTGGCGATGCTCTGCGCGTGGGCGCTGCGGTTCGAGCTCGAGGTGATTCCGGTGACGAAAGGGCAGCAGGCGTTCGCGACGTACGCGATCCTTCTGCCGATCATCACGGTCGTCTTCCCGATCGCGTTCGCCGTGCAGGGCCTCTATCGCACCCGCACGGCGCGCGGCAGGACGGAGGAAGCGGTCACCGTTGCGATGGGCTCGGTCGTCGCGACGATCATCCTCTCCGGCCTGCTGTTGTGGGTCCGTCCCGCGCAGAGCCACATCGTGCCGTACTCGCGCGCGACGCTCGCGTTTTTCCTGCTCTGTTCGATCGTCCTCACGGTCCTCGGCCGCTCGGTGGTGAGGGCGGTGGTGCTGAGGCGCCATCGCGCCGGAAAAGATCTCGACCGCGTCCTCATCGCAGGCAACGGCGAGCTCGCACGCGCGGTGTTCGAGCGGATGAACGCGCATCGCAATCAGCTCGGCTTTCAGGTGGCCGGTTACCTGCGGAACGGCGACGCCGGCGAGATCCCTGGCCTCCCATGCCTCGGCACGATCAACGATGCGGAAGCGGTGATCGGCCGCGAGCGGATCGACCACGTGTTCGTCGCGCTGCCGCACGCTTCCTCCGAGGCCATGATGGCGCTGCTCGACCGGCTCGTGCGCAGCTGCCTTTCGATTCACGTCGTCCCCGATCTGCTGCAGTTCATGGTGCTCCGTTCGCGCGTCGAAGACCTCGACGGCCTGCCGACCATCAACCTCTCCGAGACGCCGCTCGAAGGATGGAGCCGCTTCGTCAAACGGGCGTTCGATCTCGTCGTCGCCGCCGCGGCGCTCATCCTCCTCTCGCCGGTGATGTTGCTGGTCGCGATCGCGATCTGGCTCGAAGACCGGACGCCGATCTTCTATCGCCAGATGCGGATGGGGCTCGACGGAAAGCCGTTCGAGATCGTGAAGTTTCGTTCGATGCGCGTCGGCGCCGAAGCGCAGACCGGCGCCGTCTGGGCAGAAAAGGACGACCCGCGCCGCACGCGCGTGGGGCGCTTCATTCGCGCCTGGTCGCTGGATGAACTGCCGCAGCTCTGGAACGTGCTCGTCGGCGACATGAGCGTCATCGGCCCGCGCCCCGAGCGGCCGGAGTTCGTCGAACAGTTCCGCGCCGAGTTCCCGCACTACATGCTCCGCCACAAAGTCCGCGCCGGTATGACGGGCTGGGCGCAGGTCCACGGCTGGCGCGGCAACACCTCGATCCGGATGAGAATCGAGCACGACCTCTACTACATTGAGAATTGGTCGCTCCTGCTCGACTGCAAGATCCTCTTCATGACCGTACTGCACGGCCTGCGGCACGAGAACGCGTACTAGAGGGCGGTTTCCGAGGTACGATTTTTCTATGGACGCCGAGCTGCTGAAAGCGATTCGTGATCTGCGGAGCGACATCGTCTCGGATCTTCAGCAGGTCGTGAGCGAGTCCGAGGCGCGCGTTCGCAACGAGGTGCTCACCGGATTCGATCATGTCTACCACCGGCTCGGCCGGCTCGAAACCGAGATGATCGCGCTCAACGGCGGCCTGCATCGGGTCGAAGATCGCATCGACGCTCTCGAGAAAATCTAACCGCCGCGCTCGCGACAGTAACAGCGCGTCGCAACGTTCATCGTGTCTTCGCCGGGCCGTTCCATATAATCCGCGCCCACCATGGCGAAGCAATCGGAAGCTCTCTTTCAACGTGCACAGGAAACGATCCCCGGCGGCGTCAATTCGCCGGTGCGGGCGTTTCGCGGCGTCGGCGGCGCGCCGCTGTTCATCGAGATGGCGCAGGGCGCGCGCATCTTCGACGCCGATAATCTTCAATACATCGATTGTGTCGGCTCCTGGGGGCCGATGATCCTCGGGCACGGCCACCGTTACGTGGTCGAAGCAGTGAAGAAAGCGGCGACGCGCGGCTTTTCGTTCGGCGCGCCGACGGCGGCCGAGATCGAGCTCGCCGAGATGATCGTGCAGGCCGTTCCTTCGATGGAGATGGTGCGCCTCGTCAACTCAGGCACCGAGGCCACCATGAGCGCGCTGCGCCTCGCGCGCGCGGCCACGGGACGCACGAAGGTGCTCAAGTTCGATGGTGGCTATCACGGACATGTCGACTCGCTGCTCGTGAAGGCGGGGTCGGGCAGTGCGACGTTCAACGTTCCGGATTCGGCGGGCGTGCCGCCGGAAGTCGCGAAACTGACGCTCATCGCGCGCTACAACGATCTCGCAGACGTGCGCGCGCAGATCGAAGGGCACGCGGACGAGCTGGCGGCGATCATCGTCGAGCCGGTGGCGGGCAACATGGGCTGCATTCCGCCGCTCGCCGGGTTTCTCGAAGGACTGCGCACCATCTGCGATGAAACCGGCGCACTGCTGATCCTCGACGAGGTGATGACCGGCTTCCGCGTGTCGTACGGCGGCGCGCAGCAACGATTCAACATCCGTCCCGACATCACGACGCTCGGCAAAATCATCGGCGGCGGGATGCCGATCGGTGCCTACGGTGCGTCGCGCAAGATCATGGAGCTCGTCTCACCCCTGGGGCCGATGTATCAGGCAGGAACGCTTTCCGGAAATCCGGTCGCCGTTGCGGCAGGCCGCGCGACGCTGAGCGTGCTCCGGAATTCGTCGATCTACGACGACCTCGAAGAGCGCGGTGCTGAATTCGAAAAAGGGGTGATGGCGGCATCCGACAAACACAACATGCCGATCACCTTCAATCGCATCGGCTCGATGTGGACGATCTTCTTCAATGAAGCGCCGGTGACCGATTTCGACACGGCCAATCAATCGAGCCGCGAAAAGTTCTCCCGCTTTTTCCACCTGATGCTCGGCGAAGGCGTCTATCTCCCCCCCTCGCAACTCGAAGCCGCCTTCTTCTCCGCCGCGCACGCGAAAAAGGACATCTCCCAACTCATCGAACGCGTCGATCGCGTCTTCAAAAAACTGGCGTGGGAGTTCGGTAGCTAGCCGCAATCGCCTCGGCGCACGTTTTCCAGGTGGAGCGGCGGGCTCTTAGCCCGCCGAGCAT
>DASVUA010000468.1:0-1879 GCA_036387295.1 Thermoanaerobaculia bacterium
GTCTGGCAGAATCCGCCGGACTTCAGCGGCGAGATCAATGCCGTTCATCTTCGTCATGATCACGTCCGTCATCAGCAATTCGAACGGCGGGTTGTCGGCTGCGGTTGCGATCGCGGCCTCAGGTGATTCACAGGTGGTCACCGAATAGCCGAGACTCCCAAGGGCGAGCGCTGTCATCTCGCGGAAGGCGTCATTATCGTCGACGAGCAACATCGTTGGGCTGGGCGCCGGGGCTGGAGAAGGCAGAGTGTCAGGTGTCATAGATGGGTGTCGTTAGGCTTCGATGATGTGGTTCCGCACGGCGTAGCGCACGAGCGACGCGAGCGAGTCGAGGCCAAGCTTCCGCATCAGGCTCGCGCGGTGGGTTTCTGAAGTGCGGACGCTGATCCCGAGAATGCCCGCGGTCTCTTTGTTGCTCCGCCCTTCGGCGAGGAGACGCACGATCTCGCGTTCGCGCGTCGTCAGCTTTTGTTCGACGACGCCTTGCTTCCGGCTCGCGTCTGCAGCGAGGAATTTCGCGAAGAGAATCTCCGAGACTTCAGGCGTGAAGAACGGCTTGTGCTCGGCGAGGGATCGGATCGCGGCCACGAGATGCCGTCCCGCGTCTGCCTTGCAGATGTAGCTTTTCGCGCCCGCGTCGAACACTTGGGCCACGAGTTCCTCGGAGCGATGTCCGCTGAAGACGAGCACCTCGGTCGCCGGAAGGGCGCGTTTGATCTGCCGCACAGCTTCGAGGCCGCTGAGCTCCGGCATGGTCATATCGAGCACGGCGATATCGGGCTTCAGTTCCTTTGCGCGTTCCACCGCCTCCCGGCCCGTCGCGGCTGTCCCGCAGACTTCCCAACCCGGCTCGTGCTCGACGAGCGCGCGCAGCCCCTCCCGGACAACTTCGTGATCGTCGGCGATTAAAATGCGTAGGGAGTTCATAGGGTTTTTCGGTCGGGAGACAGGACTTGGTCGAGCAGCCGCAATAAGGCCGCTTGCGTGTACGGTTTCGGCAAAGTGGCGACGACTCCGATCTCTTCGATCTCGGCCGGCTCGCAGTCGTCTTCCCGGCCGGCGGAAAGAATGACGCGGGCGTTCGGCTCCATTTTCCGGAGGGTGCGCGCGAGCGCGATGCCGGTCATGATCGGCATCGCCACGTCGGTCACGACGACCGCGATGCGCTCGGCATGCTCCGCAAAAATCGTCAGCGCCGCCGGTCCATCTTCCGCCACGAGCACTTCGTAGCCGTGCTTGCAGAGAAGCGGCTCGGCCACCGTGCGGATCGCCTCCTCATCGTCGACCACGAGGATCGTCTCGCCCTGTCCGCGAGGTATTTCTTCCGCCGTGACGGCGGTCGTGAGGTTCGGCGTCCCCCCCGCGGAAGGAAGGAGGATACGGAACGTCGTGCCCCGTCCGGTGCTCTCCGCGTTGATCGTGCCGCCGTAGTCTTTCACGATGCCGAGCACGGTCGAGAGACCGAGGCCGGTGCCGTTTCCAATGCCTTTGGTGGTGAAAAACGGATCAAAGATCTTGTCCATCACCTCGGGCGCGATCCCGGTGCCGGTATCGCTAACTTCCAGCAGGAGGTAGGACCCCGGCAACAGCCCCGGAGTCATGGCGGCGTAGTATTCGTCGGCTTCGAAGTTCTCCGCGGAGATGGACAAGAGGCCGCCGTTCGGCATCGCGTCGCGGGCATTGACGCAGAGATTGAGCAGCACCTGGTGAAGCTGGGTTGGATCGGCTTCAATGAGGCAGACGTCCTCCGGATATGACGTCTGGATGGTGATCGATTTCGGGAACGTCTCGGTCACGAGCTCGGAGATATCCTTCAGCGCGTAAATCGGCTGCAGGAGGACACGCTCACCGTCCGCCCCGCGGGCAAAGGTCAGCACCT
>DASVUA010000469.1:0-5837 GCA_036387295.1 Thermoanaerobaculia bacterium
GTGAAGGGCGTCAAGGCCTACAAAGACGGCGACATGCGCGGCGCATACGAGAATTTCGACATGGCCGCCAAACACAACCCGCAGGACGCGAAGGCGTTTCATTATCTGGCCCTCGCTGCCGCGCGCATTCCGGCCTACACCCGTCAGGCCGTGCAGGCCATCGAGAGCGCGGTCCAGCGCGAGCCGATGAACGCCGTCTACCTCAAAGACGCCGGCGTGCTCTGCAAGCGCGCGGGGCTCGTCGCCAAAGCAGAACGATATTTCGAAGAGACTCTCAAGTGGGACGCCTCGAACGTGGAGGCGCAAACCGGCCTCGCCGAGCTGCGTGAGACGAAGGAGACAGGGAAAGGCGGCTTCTCGATTTTCGGGAAGCGCTGATCGGCATGGAAGTCAAAGCATTCGGTCTCACGCACGTCGGCCGCCAGCGGCAACACAACGAGGACACGTTTCTCGTCGAGGGTGATGCGAAGCTCTTCCTCGTCGCCGATGGCATGGGCGGCCATGCGGCGGGCGAGATCGCCTCACGCATCGCGGTCGACTCCATCAACGAGTTCATCGTCCATACGAAAGAAGATGACGGCACCTGGCCGCACGCCTACGACGAGCACTTCAAGCGCTCGACGAATCGCCTCATGGCCGCCGTGCGGATGGCCAACACGCGCGTCCTCGAAGCGATGCGCAAGGACGCGCGGCTTCGCGGCATGGGTACGACCGTCGTCGCCTGCCTTGCCGACGGGACGACCGTTTCGGTGGCGCACGTCGGCGATTCGCGTGCGTACCTCATCCGCGACGGCCAGCTCTCCCGCGTCACGAACGATCATTCCTGGGTCTTCGAGCAGGTGCAGGCCGGCATGCTCACCGAGGCGGAAGCGGAGAAACACCCGCTCCGCAACGTGATCACCCGCGCATTGGGCGGCGCGCTTCAGGTGTCGCCGGACGCCTCCGAGATCGAAGCGCAGCCGGGCGACGTCCTGCTGCTCTGCTCGGACGGCCTGACCGGTATGGTTCCTGAAAGTGAGATCCTGCGGATCGTGACGGCGAACAAAGGCGACCTGCAGAAGATCTGTCAGCAGTTGATCGACGCCGCGAACGAACGGGGAGGGCTGGACAACATCACGGCCGTTCTCGTCGAAACCATCTGAAAGAGAGAGTCGCCCGTCCTCACGGCAAGCGACACAGACACTGACATGCGCGTTCGAATCGACTACTGCGGAGTTTGAAACTATCTTCCCCGGGCCTCCAGTCTGGCGGCCGAGCTGAAGAACACCCTGGGCCTCGAAAGCGACCTGGTGCGCGGCAGCGGCGGAATCTTCGTCGTGAGCTACGACAATCAAACGCTCTTCTCGAAGCGTGACGAAGGCCGCTTTCCCACCGAGCTCGAGATCGTGGAAAAGCTGCGCGCGCTGCAATAGCGCCCTCGCTGTAAACAGCACAAAAACAAAAAGCCGCGGCAAGCCGCGGCTTTTTTCGTTCGTTGAGGTGTAGTGGCTACTGCAGGCTGAGCAGGACGAGGATCATGCCTTCGCCGTTCGGCAGCGGCTCGAGCGCCTTGCCGACGACCGTGCCCGGCTGATGGAACTGGCGGCCCTGCATCTCGATCGGCTGCGAGCGCATCGCAACGCCCGGCTTGTCGCTCGTGACGAGCAGGTCGCCGATCTTGATGGCGCCCTTGGTGGCGTCGACGCGCACGCGCACGCGGCCCGTGGTCGCGACCATTTCTTTGTCAGCGCCCGCGACGCCGAGGATGATGCCCGGCTGCTCCGAGATCACGCCCGCGACCGAGGTGTCGTACGCGCTCTGCGACGCCATGACGACGTTCGTGCGCTCCGGGTGGAGGACGACGACCGTGCCCGCTTCGAGCGCGCTCGAGGCCGGAACCCACTCCGCGAAGTCCTGGTAGGTCGCGGAGATGTTCGTGCCGGTCACGGTGCCGGTAAAGTGCGCGTCACCCGCGACCGTCAGCTTCTTGCCGGCGGTCGGCAGGCTGCCGATTCCGACGTTGCCCGAGGAGTCGATGCGCATCCGCTCGGCGGGGCTGCCGCCCGTGCCGGTCTTGAACGTGATCGCCTGCGGCATCACGCCCGCAGCAGTCGCGCCGTCGACGATCGAGCCGATTCGCGCGGAAGCGACCGGAGCTGAACCGTCGAACCCGCGGAAGAAGAAGCGGCCGATTTCGTCGCCCTGATTGTTCTTGGTGGGCGCGGCTTCAGAGCCGCGGAAGTTCGTCAACGTGACGTTGGCGGCGTCGATCGCGCCGTTGTTGACGCGCTGAATGCTCATGCCGCTGTTGACGAGGAGTGCGTCACCACTGAGGATCGGGGTGGTGATTCCGAAAAATACGCGGCCCGGGAAACGATAATCGCCGTTGCCGACGTTCGCTCCGAACGTTCCCGCCTGGACGTTCGCCGCCGGCGTCTGCGCCGAGGCAAAGCCAGCGCCGAGCACGAGCGAGATGGCAAACGCGGTTTTCACTGCAAAATTGATTTTGGACATTGGACTCCCTCGATTCGCGGATTTGGCGAATGGTTCGATTTATTCAACAGGGTAGCAGAACTGCTGACGGAGCGAGAAGATACAGCCTGCCGGCTCGCGCATTTTGTGCCGCCGGTCACATTCTCTTCTTGCACTGATCATTCCTTGTTCGTTCACGATCCAAAATTCACGCCCGGCGCGTCTACAATCGGCGCGTGCACGCCGAGGTCGAAGAACTTCGACCGAAACTCAAGGAGATCCTCTACGACTGCGCGGTCGAGATCCGCGCCACGAAGGCCGCGCTCTACCTGTTCGACGGCACGACCCGTTTCGAACTGGTGACGGAGTACGGCTTCCGCGGCAGCGTCCGCTCGAGCGCCGATGCGAATGATCCGCTGGTGGACCGCTGCGGCCGCGGGCGCACCCCGTTTTTCGTGAACGGCCTCGCCGCCGAGCCGCGGCTGTCCGAGCTTCTGTACGCCTCCGCGACCGATCGTCTGCTTGCCGCGCCGCTCTACTCGCGCGGAAAGCTGATCGGGATCATCGACATGCGCGACAAGGCGGGCAAAGTGCCGTTCGAACAGCCGGACGTCGCCAAGGCGCAGGGGATCGCCGATCGTCTCGTCGAAGTACTCGCCGACAAGCCGATTTTCGGCCATCGGTTCATCACTCTCTCCAATCTGGGCGCCGCTCCGTCGACACCGCCGCAGCCGGCCTCGCTGCCACCCGCGGCCGCGACCGCTCCCGCCGCGCAGCCACCGGTGAGGCAGGCGCCGGTACCCGCGCCACAAGCGCCCGCGCCGCAATCGCCGGCACGCGTTCCCTCGCTCGCCACGCTGGTGATCGATGCGCGCAGTGCGGCGAGCCGGATCAGCACCGCGCCTTCATCGACCGAGTCGCTGACCGAGATAGAGCTCGCGGCGGCGCGCGACGTCCTCCGCTCGATCCTTCTCATCCCCGGCGCGGCCGCCGCGACGTTCTCCGCACATGGGCACCTCGGCAGCGTGCAGGAGATCTCGGCCCGTTCCGCACTGACGGACGAGGCGAAGAACCTGCTGCAGGCGAAGTTGAACGTCTGGCTCGCGAAGCGCGGCGAGGCGGGCGCGCATTTCGAGACTTCCGTTCTGACGCCATTCGGCACTTCCGGAGCTCCGATCCGCGGCGCGGACATCGAGAAGGTGTTCACCGCGCCGATCGTCGCCGGAACGTTGAAAGGGCTTTATCTGACGGTCGCGTTCTCCGCGAATCCCGATCGCGTCGCGCACGAGCTGCTCGGCGTGATGCACGGTCACCTGCAGCTCGTGCTCGAGCAGTCGCTGCAGCGGAGCGCACTGTCGACGCTCCGCGCGCGCGCCGCGGAACAGCTCCTCGAGCCGGAGTTCTCCAAGTATCCGGAGCTGCGACGTCACACCACGGCGGTCTCCCGCCTCACCGAGTCGTTCGCGCGCCATCTCGGGCTGTCGTCCGCGGAAGTGGAGAACGCGCGCATCGTCGGTCTCGTGCACGACGCCGGGATGCGTCTTCTCGATTACGACCGCCTCTATCGCAAACGCGACCTGACGCAGGAAGAGCTTGCATTCCTGCGCGAGCATCCATCCGTCGGCGCGGCGATGGTCGAGCCGCTGCTCGGCCCCGAGGTCGCGCGCGCCGTGCTCTCGCACCACGAGCGCGTCGACGGCAGCGGCTATCCGAACAACCTGCAACGCGACGAGATCCCGCTGATCGCACGCGTTCTTCAGCTCTGCGACGCCTGGGTCACGATGATCGATCCCGACAGCTACCAGCCGCCCGTGCCGCCGGAAGCGGCGCGCGCGAGCATCGCCCGCGGGGCAGGAACGCAGTTCGACGACGAGCTCACCGGGAAGTTCGTCGACGCCATGCGGGGCGCGCGATGACGCCGGTATAGTTCGCCGCCATGAACATCGATCGCGATGAAGCGCGCCGCGTGGCGGCATTGGCGCACCT
The DNA here is from genome assembly GCA_036387295.1 of Thermoanaerobaculia bacterium. GTDB lineage: Bacteria > Acidobacteriota > Thermoanaerobaculia > Gp7-AA8 > Gp7-AA8 > QHVT01. Next base: position 4,438 of record DASVUA010000469.1, read on the forward strand.
CGACTTCGACGATCCGGGGCTCGACCGGATGGCGTCGGAGATGACGAAGATCCTGACGTACATCGACCAGCTGAACGAGGTGGATGTGGAAGGGTTCGAGGTGCCTCCGGCGACGGCGACGCCGTTCCGCGACGACGATCCGCACCGCTCGACCGAGCGCGAGCTCGTGGCGCGCAATGCTCCGGAGTGGAGGGATGGCTTCTTCGTCGTTCCGAAGGTGATCGGCGGTGAGTGAGCTGCTCGACCTGCCGTGGACCGAAGCGCGCGAACAGGCGTCGCCGCGTGAGTACGTCGATGCCTGCCTCGCTTCGATCGAGGCGCAGAACGGCGTTCTGAATGCGTTCCTGCGCGTGAATCACGAAGCAGCCGAGGGCGTGTTGCCCGTGGCGCTCAAAGACAACATCGTCACGACCGACATGCCGTCGACGTGCGGCTCGCGCATCCTCGGCGAGTTTCGTTCGCCCTTCGATGCGACCGCGGTGACCCGGCTCCGCGCGCGCGGAGCCGCGCTCCTCGGGAAGACGAACATGGATGAATTCGCCATGGGCTCTTCCACCGAGCACTCCGCCTTCGGCTGCGCGCGCAACCCGTGGGATCCGGCGCGTGTGCCCGGCGGCTCCTCGGGCGGCTCGGCCGCGGCCGTGGCGGCGCGCATGGTGCCGGTCGCTCTCGGCTCCGAGACCGGCGGCTCGGTGCGCCAACCGGCCGCCTTGTGCGGTGTGGTCGGCCTCAAACCGACCTACGGCCGCATCAGCCGCTCCGGCCTCGTCGCGTTCGCCTCGAGCCTCGATCAGATCGGCATCTGCACCAAGACCGTGCGCGATTCCGCCGAAGTCCTTGGAATCATCGCCGGTCACGATCCGCTCGACTCGACCTCCAGTGCCACGCCTGTCGACGACTACGCCGCCGGCCTCGGCGACGGCGTCAAAGGTTTGCGCTTCGGGATCGTCAAAGAAGCGCTGGCGCAACTGCAAGGCGAAGTGCGGGCGAATTTCGACGCGGCGGTCGACGTCCTGCGGCGTGGCGGTGCCCTCATCGAAGAGGTGTCGATTCCAACCATCGGCTACGCGATTGCGATCTATTACATCGTCGCCAATGCGGAGGCGAGCGCGAACCTCTCGCGTTTCGACGGCATTCGTTTCGGCCATCGCAGCGAAACCGCACGTACGCTCGACCGCGTCTACTCCGAATCGCGAGGGGAGGGGTTCGGCGCGGAAGTGAAGCGCCGGATCATGCTCGGAACGTTTGCGCTCTCCTCCGGCTACTACGACGCGTATTACGGCCGCGCCCAGGGTGTCCGGGCGAAGCTGCGGCATGAAATGACGGAGGCGTTGAAAACGGTCGAGTTTCTCATCACGCCTACGACACCCGAGACGGCGTTTCGGATCGGCGAAAAATCG
>DASVUA010000470.1:0-2606 GCA_036387295.1 Thermoanaerobaculia bacterium
CTCAACCAAGCCGCCGAAATCCAGCTTCGCGCGCACGTCCTCAAACTGATCGAGGAAGGCCGCGTACCAGCCGTGTATGTTTGACCCCGATACCTCTCCTTCACGGGATGCGGGTCATCGCGGGATCACCCTCCGGATGAACGTCTTGTTCACGAAGTAGGTCTCCGCCTCGTCGTCGATGCGCAGAAACGCTTCGCGCGCGTCGTTCAGCACATCCGAAAGGCGCGACTGCTCGCGCGGCCGGTCGATCGGCACCGTCCCTTCGATGCGCGTGCCGTCGGAAAGCTCGACGATCGTCAGCCGCTCGATGATGGTCGAATCCTCGTCGGTGAGCGACTGTAGCTTTTCGTAGCGGAGCCAGAGCACCTGGTCGCGATTGATCATGCGCGTCGCGCCGGCGGCGACCATGGGAAAGAAACGGCGGTGGCCATTGACGTAGTCGGCGACCGTCTCCGCCCCGTCGCGCCGATCCGAATACGGCGCGAGGTACAGAAAGTGCTCCTCGGGGTCGAGGCCGGCCATTGCGACCATCACCGCGACCTCGATCATCGGGACCTGGAAGGTCACGGACCGATCATAGATAGAATCAGGAACGTATGCGACATAAAGACTTCATCGAGATTCACGACTACACCGCGGACGAAGTGCTCGGCCTGTTCGAGCTCGCCCGCGACATGAAAGCCAAACCGAAAAGCTTCAAGACCGCGCTGGAGGGGCAGACGCTGGCGATGATCTTCGAGAAATCATCGACCCGCACGCGCGTCTCCTTCGAAGCCGGCATGTACCAGCTCGGCGGCCATGCGCTGTTTCTCTCGGCCCGCGACATTCAGCTCGGCCGCGGCGAGCCGATCTACGACACCGCAAAAGTCCTCGCCCGCTACGTCGACGGCATCATGGCGCGCACGTTTGCGCACAAGACGGTCACCGATCTGGCCGAGTACGCGAGCGTGCCGGTCATCAACGGCCTCACCGATCTCTCGCACCCCTGCCAGGCGATGACCGACTACTTCACGACCTGGGAAAAGTTCGGCGGTGAGCTGAAAGGCCGCAAGCTGGCGTACGTGGGCGACGGCAACAACATGGCGCATTCGCTCATGTTCGGCGGCCCGAAGGTGGGGATGGACGTGGCGATCGCCTGTCCGAACGGCTATCAGCCCGATCCGGAAGTCGTGGCGCAGGCCGGCGCCGACGCGCAGGCGGCGGGTACGAAGATGCTGATCACGAACAACATCGACGAAGCGGTGCGCGACGCCGACGTGATCGAGACGGACGTCTGGGCTTCGATGGGACAGGAAGAAGAGGCTGAAAAACGCCGCCGCGATTTCGAAGGCTGGATGGTCGACGCGGCGATGATGGCGAAAGGAAAGAAGGACGCGATCTTCCTCCACTGCCTCCCCGCGCACCGCGGCGAAGAGGTGGCGGCCGACGTCATCGATGGAACGCAGTCCGTCATCTACGATCAGGCCGAGAACCGCCTGCACGTGCAGAAGGCGATCATGCATCTGCTGATGAAAAAGTAGAGTAGATGGCCGATCCGAAAACACGCCATACGCGCGGTCTCTGGATCGTCATCCTCCTGGCCGCGATCTTCTTCGTGCTCCTCGGCCTGATCATCCTGAAATCGGGTGACGGGCCGTCCGCGAAGCAGGTCGCGGCCAACGAGACGCTGACGGTGCTGCCCGTGCGCATTCGCGTGCGCACCGAGCCGCACGCGCGCGCGCCGGTCGTCGCCACGGCGACCAGCGGCGAGCGGTTGACGATGCTCGAAGACCGCGGCGCGTGGGTGCGCGTGCAGACCGGCGACGGCCTTTCGGGCTGGGCCGAGCGCGCGAATCTCGAGCGGACGCTCGAACAGAAACGGCGGCTCGACCGTTACGCCGCGATCCGCCGGTTGCCGCCGCTCAAAGGCGTCGTCACGCAGCGCGCGCAGCTCTATGCCGGGCCTGGCATTTTCTATCCGCTGGTCGGCGAGCTTTCGGAAGGGGCCGACGTGACGGTCTACACGCGCGATCACGATTTCTTCGCCGTGCAGGCCGGCAATCTCATCGCGTACGCGGACGTCGAAGCGGTCGACATCAGCGCGTCCGGCGCGCAGTTCGACGTCCGGACGGCGAGCACCGACACCACCGCCACCACGCTCACCGATCCGGCGGGGACGTCGACCGATGTGCCGCAGACCGCGAGCGCGGAGCCGCCTCCGGCGCCGGTTCCTGAGCCGGAGCCGGAGCCGGCACCAGCCCCCGCGCCGCCGGTGGAGCGGACGACCGGCGTCTACAGTGCCGTGCCGTCCGGAGGCACGCAACCGCGCGAAGTCGACCGCGTGGTGCCGCGCTATCCGCAGGCCGCGCGCCGCGCGAATGTTGAAGGGGCGGTGGTCGTGCGCGGCATCGTCCGCGTCGATGGCACGATCGACAACGTCGAGGTGATCAAGGATTTGCCGTACGGCCTCGGCGACGAAGCGCGTCGCGCCGTCAGCCGCTGGCGCTTCCGCCCCGCCACCTACCGCGGCGAACCGATCGACGTGTACTACACGGTCACCGTCAACTTCCGCCTGCAGTAACTCCTGAAAAGTGGAGCGGCGGGCTTTAGCCCGCCGATTGATGCTC
>DASVUA010000471.1:0-2487 GCA_036387295.1 Thermoanaerobaculia bacterium
GTCGTTCGCCGATCACCTCCAGATGATCGGCGCGCTGGAGATCGTTCCCGGCCTCGCGTCAGGGCTGAACGTGTCGGCGCTGATGGTGAGTGGCCGCGGCCCTGTTTACGTCGACGCGGAATGGCGGCACGGCCAGTTGGAGGAGCCTCAGGCATGATCAGGAATCGGCGCGTTTTCATCACCGGCGGTGCGGGCTTCATCGGCGCGACGATTGCCGAGCGTCTGGTCGACGAGAACGAGATCGTCATCTTCGACAACTTCAGCCGCGATTCGATCTCGAGCCGGCCGGTGGCGCAGCATCCGAATCTCCGCATCGTGCGCGGGGACGTGACGGACGCCGCGTCCGTTTCGAGCGCCATGCGCGAGGCGAATCCGAGCATCGTCGTCCATCTCGCCGGGATCGCAGGCATCGACACGGTCGTGATCAGCCCGACCCGCACCATGCGCGTCAATCTCATCGGCACGGTGAACGCGGTCGCGGCGGCGCAGGAGCTCCCGAACCTCGAGCGCTTCATCGATTTCTCGACGAGCGAAGTCTTCGGTTCGGCGTTTCGGGCCGGCGAATCGGATTCGTCGTCCATCGGCGCGGTCGGCGAGGCGCGCTGGATTTACGCGGTCAGCAAGCTCGCGGGCGAGCACCTCGTTTACGCGTACCACAAAGAGTTCGGCATGCCGACCGTGACCCTCCGTCCGTTCAACGTCTATGGACCGGGACAGGTGGGCGAAGGGGCGATCCACCGCTTCATCGCCGCCGCGATCGAGGGGCGGCCGCTCGAGATCCACGGCGACGGCACGCAGATTCGCGCATGGTGCTACGTCGACGACATGGTCGAGGGCGTCATGACGGCGCTCGAACATCCGAACGCCATCGGGCACTCGTTCAACATCGGCAACGCGCGGGCGGTGGTGACGATCTACGGCCTTGCGAGCGCGATCGTGCGCGTGGTCGGCAATCAGAACGAGATCCGCTTCGTGCGCAAAGACTACGCGGACATCGAGTTGCGCGTTCCGAACGTCGACAAGGCGCGCGAGCTGATCGGGTTCGAGGCAAAGGTCGATCTGGAGGAAGGCCTCCGTCGTACGGCGGCGTATTACCGCGAGCGGCGCAAGCTTTCGGGGTCGTAGATGGCGACGCTGGTCACCGGCGCGAACGGCTTCGTCGGGCGGCATGTCGTCGCGCGCGTCGCCGGCGCGATTCCGCTGACCCGCGAGCATGCAGACCTCTCGAATGAGCTTCCCGAGCTGCCGCGTGTCGAGACCGTCAGTCACTGCGCGGCGGAGCTCGACGACCCGGCACGCATGCGGGCCGTGAATGTCGACGGCACACGCCGCCTCCTCGAGTGGAGCGTCGAGAACGGAGTGAGCACGTTCGTCTTCATTTCGACAGGCGGCAGCGCGGGCCTGTACGCCGAGACCAAGCGGGAAGCCGAAGAGCTCGTGCGCGCGTCGGGGCTGCACGCTCAGGTGCTGCGGCTGTTCTTTCCGTACGGAGCGGGGCAACGTCCGCGGCGCCTCGTGCCGCGCCTCATCGAATCGGTGCGTGAAGGGAAGGCGATCGCGATTCGCGAAGATGGCGGACCGTGCTTGTCGCTCACCTACATCGACGACGTCGCGGACGCGATCGTCCGCGCGTGTGACGCACGTGCGTCGGACACTCGCGACGTCGGCGGCGAGGCGGTCTCGGTGCAGCGGATCGCTGAGACTATCGGAACGCTTCTTTCGCGCGAGCCGCGCTTCGCGCTGCGCACCGATGCGCCGCCCGATCTCATCGCACGCCCGGTCATGCGTGGTGTTTCGCTCGAAGAGGGGCTGCGGCGATGCGTCTGATGGCGAAGCTGGGCTGGGTGGCGCGGCTCGTCGGCGCGGCGATCGCCGGCGCCGTCTGGCGGCAGATGCGCCGCATCGCGCGACGGCCACCGCGCATCTGGCACGGTCACCGGCCGCTGCACATGACGCGCGACCAGGTGCGCGCCGACCGGGCCGCCGGCTTTCCCTCGCGCTCGGTCGTCGACAAAGCGTCGGTGCTCGGCTATGCCCTCGTCACCGAGGACGACTTCGACGTGGTGCTCGCACGCGAAGGCGTGTCGACCGAGTCGCTGCACTGGCGGGCGATGATCGACCTCCATCGGCACGCCGACATCTGGAACGCGCACTTTGACACGCTCTTTTTCCCCACGGTGCAGCGGCGGCGGAACGCGCTCGCGCTGCAGCTCGTCCGCCTCGCCGGAATCCGCATCATCGTTTCTCCGCACGGAAGCGACGTCGTGCAGCTCGGCCCGAAGACACGCTACGACTGGATCGGGCGCATGCAGCGCGATTACCCCGATTGGGACTTTGGCTCGCAGACGGAGGTCGCGCGCATCCGGATCGAGCTCTTCGGCCGCTTCGCGTCGTTCATCATCGCGGCCGAAGCGGCGACGGCGCGGCTGATCGGCCGGCACGACGTGATCTTCAAATATTTTCCGGTCGTGATTCCGGAACGCCCCG
>DASVUA010000472.1:0-1762 GCA_036387295.1 Thermoanaerobaculia bacterium
GCTGGCGGTCGTCGTGATCTGGACCCGAACCGCCTGCGAGTTCAGGCGAAGCCGCGCCGAGATTCGACAACGGCCCTCGGCAACGGGCAACGGGCAACGGGCAACGGCCAACGGCCAACGGCCAACGCTCAACCCCCATCCACCAACAACTACAACCCCGCCGCCCTGATCACCGGCTCTTCATTCGTGGCGAGCAGCGTAATCGCCTCGCGGTAGCCGTGCAATGTACCGACGTCGACATAGGCGGTGCCGGCGCGGACGGCGCGGGCCTGACCGCCGCGGGCGAGCCAGACGTTGACGATCGTCCCGATGTAGTGATCGGTCGCGCCGCGCTCGAGCCAGACGTCGCGCAGCTCGGCCAGTACCCGCGCCCGCAGTTTGAACGCCCCCCAGATCCATTTCGACGTCGCGCCGGGGGTCTTCACCTGCACTTCGAGCACGTTGTCGTCGTCGTCCATCACCACGGCATCGAAGAACTCCGGCCGTTCGACCGGAAAGCAGAGAAACGACAGATCGTCATCGCCGAGCGCGTGAAATCCGCTCTCCGGAAACCAGACCGTGTCCGGCAGGCCGACCAGCACGAACTCGTCCGGCGGAATGAACGGCAGCGCATGAAAGAGCGCGTCGCACAATCCATTCGGCTGCTGCTGCACGGCATAGCAGATCGCCGCATCGCCGATCGAGCCGCCGAAATACGACACGATGTCCGACTTGCCGGGCGAGATCACGAAGCAGATCCGCGTCGCCCCACCCACCAGCATCCGGTCGAGCAGGTACTCCGTCACCGCGCGCGGCCGCTCCGCATTCCCCTCGTACCGCGACCCCACCGGAAGGAGCTCTTTGCTGAACGCAAGCGGCTGGATTCTGCTGCCGATGCCTGCTGCTGGAATGATGCCCCACATGTGTGCAACCTCCCGGTTGGCGTTGGGCGTTGGGCGTTAGGCTTGTGGGGCTTGTCGTGCAACAGGCAGCACACCCCAAACGCCCCACGCCTAACGCCTAACGCCCACTCCTAAACCCCCGCTTCATCGAACGCCTCCAGCATCTCCCGTGCCCTCACCTCGCACGTGTGCTCGCTCAGCACGCGGGCACGCGCGCGCTCGCTGATCTTTGCGAGCTCGGCGGTGGGGATCTTCATCGCTTCGATGGCCTCTTCCGTGGTGCGGGCGATGAGGATTTCTTTGCCCGGCTCGAAGAAGGTATCGAGGCCGTCGAAGGTGTCGCTGAGAACTGGCGTGCCGCAGGCGGCGGCTTCGAAGAGACGTCCCGAGGGGCAATAGCCGCGCGCCGCCATCGCGCCGCGGGTCACGTTCAGCGTGAGCTTCGACGAGCAGTAGAACGCCGGATGCTCGGGCGGCGCGACGTGATCGAAAAAGAAGATGTTGTCGGTCCAGGGAAACTCGCGCGGATACATCGAGCCGCCGAGGACGAAACGCTTTTCGGGCAGCGAGCGAGCCGCGCCGACGAAAAGGCGCTCGACGCCTTCCTGGCGATCGGCCGCGTACGTTCCGAGGTAGGAGAGATCGGCCTGATAGTACGGCAGCGGCTCGACGCGATAGTGCGCGTTCGGATCGACCGAACCGTACAGCGGGACCGCGCGCCGCGCGCCCAGTCGCGTGCGCAATTCGTCGAGCGCACGGCCGCCTGTGAAACTGAGCACGAGCTCGAAGCGGGCGAAGCCGTCGTGCGGCAGATACTCGACCTCTTCGCCGCGGTCGAGCCGGTCGAGCGTGACCGGCGTATCGAGATCGTAGAAGACGTG
>DASVUA010000473.1:0-9678 GCA_036387295.1 Thermoanaerobaculia bacterium
GTCCGTTCGTGCATCGCGGTATCGAACACCTCGTGGCGCGCCTTGCCGCGCGCTTTGGCGCGATACATCGCAATGTCGGCGTCGCGCAGCACGTCCTGCGGATCGCTGTAGCCGGTCGTGCTGAGCGCGATGCCGATGCTGACGGTGGTGAAGATCTCGTGGCCGCCGACGCGAAACGGCACGAGCAGTTCGTCCTGGATGCGGCGTGCGGTGCGCACCGGATCGGCTTCGTGGTCGATGCCGTCGATGAGGATCACGAACTCGTCTCCGCCGAGACGGGCGACGGTGTCGCTGGTGCGCACCAGCGTGCCGAGGCGCTGCGCGACGGCGAGCAGCAACTCGTCGCCGAGGAGATGGCCGAGACTGTCGTTCACGATCTTGAAGCGATCGAGGTCGAGAAACAGCACGGCGAACAACGATTCGGGACGGCGGCGATGCGCTTCGATCGCTCGCGCAAGGCGGTCCATGAACAGCGCGCGATTCGGAAGCTGCGTCAAGCCGTCATGAAACGCGTCGTGCGTCAGGCGATCGACGGCGAGCTTGCGCTCGGTGACGTCGGTCTGCGAGCCGGCGATGCGCGTCGCGGCGCCGTTCGCATCGCGCACGGCCAGACCGCGGCTCAGCATCCAGCGATACGAGCCGTCGCGGCAGCGCATGCGATGTTCGCTCTCGAGATGCGGCGTCACGCCGCGCAGGTGAAGGTCGACGGCGCTGCGGAGGATCTGCGCGTCGTCGGGATGCACGCGCGAGAACCATTCGTTCGGTGCGCTCTCGATCTCGTGCTCTTCGTAGCCGAGCATCGACTTCCAGCGCGGCGAGTAATAGACGTCGTTGTCGCGAAGATCCCACACCCAGAGGCCGTCGTTCGCGCCGCGCGCCGAAAGCGCGTAACGCTCTTCCGATTCGCGCAGCGCGCGAAGGGTGCGGCTCTGCTCGAGCGCATAACGGATCGAGCGCTCGAGGAGCGGCGCGTCGATGTCGCCTTTGACCAGATAGTCGGCCGCGCCGGCGCGCATGGCGGCGAGATCGATGTCGCCGCCGCCCTGGCCCGTGAGCAGGATCATCGGCGCGGCGACGCCGTGATCGCGCGCATGGCGCAGCAGCTCGAGTCCGTCGCGTTCGCCGAGGCGGTAATCGATGAGACAGACGTCGAACGCGCCCGCTGTCAACGCCGCCAGCGCCTCGTCGAACGACGGGATCCATTCGAGCGCGAACGTCGTCCGCTTCGCATCGGACAGCAGCTCGCGCGTGAGGACGTAATCGTCCTCATCGTCCTCGATGAGAAGCAGGCGGACCGGACGGACGTCGTGGTCAGTCAATGGATTCTGGTGGGAGCTCGACGATCTCGATCCAGTATCGCCCGATATCGCGCATCACGGCCACGAGCCCGTCGAAGCTGACCGGTTTGGTGATGAACGAATTCGCGCCGAGGTCGTAGGTGCGGTAGATGTCCTCTTCCGCTTTCGACGTCGTCAGCACGACCACCGGCACGCGGCGCAGATCGGGATCGGCCTTGATCTCCTTGAGCGCCTCGCGCCCGTCCTTCCGCGGCATGTTGAGATCGAGCAGGATCAAGCCGGGCGTGGGCGACGACGCGGGATCGGAGAACTTGCCGCGGTGGTAGAGGTAATCGAGCAGTTCCTCTCCATCCTCGACGAACCGCAGGTCGTTGACCACGCGGCTCGCCTCGAGCGCGTCGGCAGCCAGCATGCGATCTTCCTCGTCGTCGTCGGCCAGGAGGATGACGATAGGGCGCGGGTGCGTGTTCATTGCGGCGCCATGATGACGCATGTCCGCGATGCCGCGCGTCGTCTCATGGAGCGGCGGGAGCACCGTCACTCCGCGTGGTGCGCGACCGGCAGCGTCACGATGAACGTTGCTCCTGCGTCGACGGCCGCGTGCGCGACGATCGAGCCGCCGTGGCGTTCCGCGATTTTTTTGCAGATGGCGAGGCCGATTCCGGTCCCTTCGTAGCGGGCGCGCGCGTGGAGCCGCTCGAACATCGTGAAGATCCGCTCCGCGTATTTTTCTTCGAAGCCGATCCCGTTGTCCGACACCGTGATTCTGCATTCGCCGTTCTCGAGCGCGGCGGCGATCTGGACGACAGGCGGCACGCCGGGGCGATGGAACTTCAACGCGTTGCCGGCGAGGTTCTGCAGCAGTTGCCGCATCTGCAGCGGATCGGCTTCGATGGCCGGAAGCGCTCCGAGCTCGATGCGCCCATTCGTCTCGTGCAACCGCGCTTCGAGATCCTTCACCACCTCGTTCGCAATGCGTGCGAGATCGACGCGCACGAACGGCTGCGCTTTCGTGGTGACGCGCGAGAACGACAGCAGGTCGTTGATCAGCACCTGCATCCGCTTCGCGGCCGACTGCATCCGTTCGATGTAATCGCGCGCCTGCTCCGGCAGCGCGTCCGCGTGCTTCGAGCGCAGCAGATCGCCGAACGCCTGAATCTTTCGCAGCGGCTCCTGCAGGTCGTGCGAGGCGACGTATGCAAAGTCCTCGAGCTCGCGGTTGCTCTGTTCGAGCCGCGTCAGCGCTTCCTTCAACTCCTGCTCCGCCCGTTTCCGCGCGCGAATGTCGCGCGCGATCACGACCGCTCCTTCCTCGGCATCATCGTCACCGACCGGCGAGATCGAAACGCTCACGCTGACAGCATGGCCGTCCGCGTGGCGCAGCAGCCGTTCCTGATCGCGAATCGCGCCGCGCCGCGCGAGATCGCGCAGCGTGCGGGAGATGGTCTGGTCGCCCGAGATCAGCTCCATCTTGTCGATCGAGCGGCCCATGAGGTCGGAATCGCGATAGCCGAGTAGTTCGTGCACCGAGTGATTCACGACGCGGATCGAGCCGCTGGCGTCGATGACGAACAGCATGTCGGCCATCGTGTCGAGAATCTCGCGCGCGGCACGCGCGGCGGTGATCGGCTGAAAGCGATGTCGCCGGATCGTCCCCCACGCCACGAACATGAACGCGATCACCGGCAGGTAGGCCATCGGCCGTGTCGCAAAGCCGAACATCGGCAGCCAGTCGAGCGCGCCGACGTAGACGACGATGAAGCTGGTCAGCAACTTCGCGATGCGTTTGCGCCGTCTGCGGTCTTCGGTGCCGCGCCATTCGCGGATGCCTTCGAACAACTGCGTGGCGAGCGCGCCGGCAAAGTAGAGGAGGAACGGAACCGTTGCCGTGCCGGCAGTCGGGTAGAAGCCCCACGGGTGCGAGGCGAGCGAGCCGACCATGCCGCGCGAGAACAATGCAACGCCGGCGAATCCGGCGCCGACGATCCATGCGGCGTTCGTCACCGTCCGCCGCGACGAGCGGAGGCGCAACGCAGTGACCGTGAAGTCGTAGATCGCCGCGGGAAGGAAGCAGACGGCGGCGAGCGCGATCCGCGCCGCGAGCGTCGCGGTCACCGCATCGCTGCTCGAGAACATCACCGCGAACGCGCTGAACCAGATCGCGACCAGCACGATCATTCCGCAGAACAGCACCGCCACGCGCGACGCTTTCTGCCGCGCGTAAATGACCGCCGCCAGCGCGAACAGCGCGACCGCGATCAACGCCCACGGCAGCGCGCCGGGATTGAACGTGAACATCTGCGGCGATTGTATGTGGGCGCGGCGCGAAAGCCCGGCGGTTCCGGATGACGAAAAACGTCACCCGGTAGCGGCGCTCGAGTGCTGACCGGCGTCGACCTGCGCGCGTGCGGCGGCTAGGGCGCGGGCCAGTGGACGGGCGAGCAGCTCGACGTCTTCATTGATGATCGAATCGTGTTCGCCGTCGATATCGATCACCTCGAGATTCGATCCACAGTATGCAGACCAGCCGGCGTCGGGAACGACGCAGTCAGCGCCGCGGCCCTGCCGCGCGAGGAACACCGTGACCGGGCCGGAGTACGGCTGGAGGTTGCGATCGGTGGCCAGCGCTTGGAAGAAGCGATTCACCGCCACAACCTCCGGCGGCGCCACGGGGACGAACGGTTTCGTCCCTCGATTGCGAATCCAGCGGGCGAGCCACAAGCAGCGCCTTCCGGCTGCACGCGCGTACCGTCCGGCGGCGGCCAAAGGACGGCGGCGGAAGATGATGAGCTGCTTGCGCAGTCTTCTCGTTCGCGTGGCCGGACCGCTGCGCGCGGCGGTGTCGAGGAGGCCGAGAAACGCGACCATCTCCCCGGCGCGCGCGAGCTGTTGCGCCATTTCATAGGCGATGAAGCCGCCGGCCGAATAGCCGGCCAGATAGTACGGACCGGCCGGTTGTGTCGCGCGCACCGCGTCGAGGTAACAGGCGGCGGCAGCAGCATGCGTGGTGGGAAATGCTTCCGGATCGAAGCCGTGATGGGTGAGTCCGTAGAACGGCTGCTCCTCGCCCAGAAGTGCGGCGAGCGCGCGGAACACGATCACGCTCCCCCCTTTCCCTGAAACGCAGAACAGCGGCGGATGCGAGCCGCCGCGCTGCAGCGCGATGAGCGTGCGCCCCGCCGCCGGCCGCGCGCGGAGATAGCCGGCCATCCTGCGGACGGTGTTCAGTTCGACGAGCAACGAGAGCGGGAGCGACGTGCCGGTCGCGCGGCTCACTTCCGACACGATCTCCGCCGCCATGAGTGACTCGCCGCCCAGCGCGTCGAAGAAATCATCGTCGAGCGCCACCGTCATGCCGATGACGCGCGACCAGATCGCGAGCAGCGTCCGTTCGAGCTCGTCGTCCGTTTCGACGTCGTCTGTCCCGCCCAGCATTTGCGCCGCGGCGCGCTCCGCGAGAGCAGCGCGGTCGACCTTGCCGGTGCGCGTCATCGGCAGCGCGTCGAGTAGATGCACGCGCGACGGGATCATCCACGCCGACAGGTGGCCGCGCAACGCGGCGCGGATCTCGCGCGCTCCGGCCGTGCTCTCGTGCATCACGACGAACGCCGCGAGACGCTGCTCGCCATGCTGGTCGGGTGCCGCCAGCACGACGGCTTCGCGCGCGCCGGCGTGGACGAGCAGCGCGGTCTCGACTTCGACCGGATCGATGCGCCGTCCGTGAATCTTGAGGCGCGCGTCGCGGCGGCCGATGAAGTAGTAAAGCCCGTCCGCGCCGCGGCGCACGAGATCGCCCGTGCGGAACGTGCGCGTCTCCGGAGCTCGCGGATCGGACGCGAACTGCTGCGCCGTCAGCTTCGGCTCGTTCCAGTAGCCCTGCGCAACGTGCGCACTGCGCACCACGAGCTCGCCGGTCTCGCCGTCGGGAACGTCACGTCCTTCTTCATCGACGATCCGCACGTCGACGCCGTCGACAGGGCGTCCGAGCGGCACGAGCGGGCCGGGAACCGGCGTGTCGTGATCGAACGTCATGTGCAGCACGAGGCCCGTTTCCGTCGAGTTGAACGCACGCTCGAGCGTCGTCGTCCGCGGAAAGCGCGCGCGCCACGCGTCGACGTCGGCGGTGGTAATGACGTCGGCGCCGAGGCGCAGCTTGCGGACGCTGGAGAGATCGGTCGTCGCCGGCAGGAGGCGCATGAAGCGGCGGAAGAGCGCGGGGGTGAGCGTGAGGATCGAAATCCGTTCGCGCTCGATCATTTCGGCGAGCGACGAGAGCGCTTCCGTCCGCGCGTCGAACGCGCAGAGCGTCGCGCCGTTGAGCAGCGTGCCGAAGATCTCGCCCGTCGCGCGCGCATGGCCGGGCATCGCGGTGTAGCTGACCCGCTCCCCCGCCGCACGGCCGCGGCGTGCGCCGCCGCGCACGTGGCGCTCGACGAATCCTCGCTGCGGCGACGCGACGGCTTTCGGCTTGCCGGTGGTGCCGGAAGTGAAGACGAGCTGCACGAGCTCGTGCGGCGTGCGCTCGATGCGTGCGTGCGCCGGCTGCGCGGCGGTGCGCATGCGCAGCAGCGTTCTGTGCGACGCGAGAGCCGGCAGCGGCGCGTCGGCGAGGCACAGCGTCGCGCCGGTGGCGTCGAGCATCGCAGCAATCCGCTCCTCGGAATCGCCGGCGTCGATGACGAAGAAAAAGTGGCCTGCCTTCACGACTGCCAGAGCCGCGGGGACGAGCGAAACGTGGTCGCGCACGACGATCGCGACCGGCACGTCCAACGGCGCGGCGGCGTTGATCACATCGTGAGCGATGGCGTCGGACCAGCGATCGAGCTCCGCGTACGAATACCGGCCACGCAACGAGACGAGTGCGAGCGTTTCGCTGCACGACGAAACGACGTCGCGGAAGCGCGCGGCAATCGGTGTATCGGCGGTGACAGGCGTGTTCATTGCCACTCGGCGGTCCGGCGCAGCAGCCACTGCACCGGCATGTTCATGATGATGCCGATCAGCGAAATGATCACGATGCCGGCGTACAACTGCTCGATGCGCATGGTCTGCAATGCGAGCCAGATGATGGAGCCGATCCCGGGACTGACGACCGTGAACTCCATGGCAATCGTGACGAGCAGGCCGAGGTTCACGGCCACGCGGATGCCGTTCAGGATCATCGGCAGGCTGCCGGGCAGAATCACATGCCGGAACGCCGCGGCCTTCCCGCCGCCATAGTTGCGAATCACTTCGAGATACAACGGAGAGATCTGCCGCGCGCCGGCCGCGGAGTTGATCATCGACGGAAAGAACACCGTCAGCGCGATCGACGAGACCTTCGCCCATTCGCCGATGCCGAAGATGATGATGAAGAGCGGGAAGAGCACGATTTTCGGCAGCGGATGGATGGCCGCGATGAAGGGATCGACGATGCGCAGCAGCCGCGGCATCGAGCCCGCCGCGAGGCCGAACGCGACCCCCGGCACGACGCCGAGGAGGAGTCCGGCGAGGAGCCGGCAGACGGTGATCAGCACGCTGTCGGCCAGCTCGTTCCGCATGAGCGCCACGAGCTCCACGGCGATGCGCGACGGCGCCGGAAAGAGGTGCGCGTCGATCCAGCCGAGCCGCGCCGCGGCTTCCCACAATCCGGCGAGCAGCAGCGCGATGGCCGCCGCGACCGCGCGGTCGCGCGCGTTCGCGATGCGCAGCTTCATCAGCGCGGAACGCACAAGCCCTCCCGCACTTCTTCTTCGAGGATGTTCCACACACGGCGATGAATGGCGCGCGCCTCGGCCGAGTCGAGCACGCTCACGTCACGCGGCCTCGCGAACGGCACCGCGATCTCTTCGCGAATGCGCGACGGCCTGCCGCTCATCACCGCGATGCGGTCGCTCAGCAGGATCGCTTCATCGATGTCGTGCGTCACGTGCACGACCAATTTCCGGTGCTCGTGCCAGATGCGCAGCAGCTCCTGCTGCAGCACCACGCGCGTCTGGGCGTCGAGCGATCCGAACGGCTCGTCCAGCAGCAAAATCTCGGGATCGGCGACGAACGCGCGGGCGATGCCGACGCGCTGGCGCATGCCGATGGAGAGCTCGTGCGGGCGGTGATGCAGAAAGCGCTCGAGGCCGACGTGCACGATGAACTGCCTGGCCCGTTCGAGCGCCGCGGCACGCTCGGCTCTGCGAAATCGCTCCTGAAACCGCAGGCCGAGTGCAACGTTCTCGAGGACGTCGTACCAGGGCAACAGTCCGTGATCCTGGAACACGAGGCCGGTGCGCAGCTTGCCGGGCGCGCGTGTGGCGTCGAAGGTGATGCGGCCGGAGCTCGGTGCGACGAGGCCGGCCACGATCTTGAGGAGCGTCGTTTTGCCGCAGCCGCTCGGGCCGACGATCGAGAGAAACTCGGCGCCGCGCGCGGCGAGATCGACACCGGCCAACGCGACCGTGCCGCTCGCGCCGTGGCCGTACTCTTTGCCGATGCCCTCGAGAACGAAGCTCATTGCGCGCGGACGGCGAGCGAGCGCGCGGCACGATCGGCGAACGCCGGATTCCACCATTTCTCGGTGGCAATCGGCGCGTCGAGATAGCGCTTCTTCAACGCCCAGTCGAGGAACGGCTGCACGCCCTTTGCGTCGACGTGGCCGTCGTCCGCGATGGCGATCCAGCAGGCGGCGCGAATGCTCTCGGCGGGAAGTTTCGTGTAGCGGCTGATGATCGCGACGTTCCGGTCGCTCTTTCCCTCGTTGTACTGCCGCACGCCGCGCAGATACGCGCGCATGAATTTGTCACCGAGTGCGGGGTCGTCGCGCAGCAAGCGCTTGCCGTAGACGAGCACCGCGCTCTGATGTCCCGGCTCGACTTCTTCGGTCGTGGCGACGACGCGCGTCGCCCCTTCCGCGATCAGCGCGCTGAGATTCGGCTCGCTCGTGTAACGCAGCGCTTCGATCCGGTCACGCGACGAGACGGGCGCCCCCTGCGGCATCGGAATCGCGATCACGTCGTCGAGCGTCAGCTTGCGCCGTTCGAGCAGCCGCGCCACGAGGTACTCCGCCACTCCGCCGCGCACGACCGCCACCCGCTCTCCGCGCAGTTCGCCCCCCGCCTCCTCGATGCGTTTCGCCATCGCGGCCGGCGCGACGAACGCCTCGGTTGCGCACGCGGACGTCGAGTGACCTTTGTCCGCCACGACCTGAATCGGCAGGTCGCGCAGCATCACGTTGAAGAGCCCCGACCGCACGCCGCACGAGAGCACGTCGAGCTTCCCCGCCACGAGCGCCGCAAGTGCCGCGTTCGAATCGAGCGACACGAGCTCCGCATCGATCCCCTCGGCCGCAAAGAAGCCTTCCTCCTTCGCGATCATCAGCGGCGCGTACGTCATCGTGGAATTCACGTTGAGCGTCACTCTGCTGCGCACCTGCACCGCGGGATGCTGCCGTTCCGCTTCACGGGCGCATGCGGTCGTGAGCACGAGCAGCAGCAAGGCGGCGAAGAGTGTTGCCGGATGCCGGTGGTCGGTTGTCCGCGGCGCGTCGCAGATGCGCAAAGGCGCAGACAACGGACAACTGAGATCCGACAACGACATCCTCACGGCCGTCCCCGCCGAAACGCATCGATGCGCACGCCGGCCGTGACGGTGCGCGGCAATCCGCTGCGGAACGAATTGACCGCGAGCGGCTGGTAGTACTCCTCGTCGAACGCGTTCTCGACGAGGACGTAGACGTTCGTGCACGAGCGCAACGGCTGCGAGAAGGAGAAGTCGACGATGCGGTGCGCCGGTGCGACGGCGAGGTTCGAGACATCGCCGTACGAGCGGCCGACCACCCGTCCGCGGATCTCGCCGGTCGTCCCGCCGTCGCCCCGAAATCGCACCGAGAGCGATCCCGAATGCCGCGGCACCTCGGCGATCCATTTGCCGACCAGCGACGGGGTTGGATCGCTCGTGACGACCGAATGCGCGTACGTGTACCCCGCATTCACGGCCCAGCGCCGCGACAGGCGCATGTCGCCGGCCGCTTCGACTCCCTGGCTGCGCGCCGTGCCGAGATTCATGATCTGAAAGAGGTTCGGACTGCCGCGCAGTGCGAAGCGCGACTGCATTCCGTCGATCGTGCTGCGATAGAGATTCAGTTCGACGCGCGAGTTGCCGTTCGCCCACTCGATGCCCGCTTCGCCGCCGACCAGCGTTTCGGGTTGGAGGTACGGATTGCCGAGGATCGTGCTGCTGCCGCTCTGGTTGTTGCGGTAGAGATCGCGCAAGGTCGGCGCGTTGAACGCGCGATAGACCGACGCCCGCACCGCGGAGCGCTCGGTGAGCGCGTATCGCGCGGAGAGCCGCGGATCGAATTGCGTCGAGGAAGTGGCCGGATACGCCGTCGAGGCGCCGCCGATGATGACGT
>DASVUA010000474.1:0-9941 GCA_036387295.1 Thermoanaerobaculia bacterium
CGGCATCCTCGTCGCCAATGTCCTCAGCTCCACGATTACGAACGTGCTCGACCACGTGTTCCTCGTGACCGGCGGAGTCGTTCTGCTCATGGCGGTCGTCATCTTCACTGCATCGCATTTCCCAAGCCGTCGTGCGGTCGCCCTCGAGCCGGGCGATGCGCTACGCTACGAATAGCCCTCAACCATCTGAACGGGAGCGGATTCATGACCACTCAGCACCTCATCAACCTCCGCGGCGTCAAGAAGGTCTTCCTCACTGAAGAAGTGGAGACCTGGGCGCTCGACGACATTCATCTCTCGATCGACGCCGGCGAATTCGTCTCCATCAGCGGCCCCTCCGGCTGCGGGAAATCGACGCTCCTGTCGGTCATGGGGCTGTTGTCCTCCTCGACCGGCGGCGAATATTTTCTCAATGGGGCGGAAGTCATGGGCCTGCCGCCCATCGAACAGGCGCGCGTCCGCAATCGTGAGATCGGGTTCATCTTCCAGGCCTTCAACCTGATCGGCGACATGAGCGTGTTCGAAAACATCGAGCTGCCACTCACATACCGCAATGACCTCAATCGCAAGCAGCGCCGCGACCTCGTCATGACCGCGCTGAACCAGGTCAACATCGCCGAGCGCCAGAAACACTTTCCGTCGCAGCTCTCCGGCGGTCAGCAGCAGCGCGTTGCAATTGCGCGCGCACTGGTCGGCCAGCCGAAAGTGCTGCTCGCCGACGAGCCGACCGGCAACCTCGATTCGAAAAACGCGCAGCTCGTCATGGACCTGCTCATGGCGCTGCACGCACAGGGGAGCACGATCGTCATGGTCACGCACGATCCGCGCTGGGCCGAACAGGCCGACCGTCAGGTCTCACTGTTCGACGGCAAAGTGGTCGACGACCGGCGCTCGCGCGCGACCGCGGCGAGCGTCGCCGCCGGCCATTGAGCGCGGCGGCGACCGTTTCAGCAGATTGAACCGACACGAGGTCCTGTCATGAACAAATCGGAACTGCTCGAGCTCATTGCGCAACACACACGGGAAATCGTACCGGGACTCGAAGCGCATCAATTCGTCGCCACCGATCGTCTCGTTGATCTAGGCGCGAATTCGATCGATCGCGCCGACATCGCGATGCTCGTACAGGAATCGCTCGGGTTGTCGGTCGCGCGCGTCGAGCTGTTCGGGCCGAAAAACATCGGCGAGCTGGCCGATTTTTTTCTCGCGAAGCTCAATGCCACCTGACGCGGTCGTCACCGGTCTCGGCGTCCTCTCCGCCGTCGGCCAGGGGAAAGGCGCATTCGCCAATGCGTTGTTTTCCGGCGAGCACGCGTTCGGCGTCATGCAGCGCCCCGGCCGCCAGCGCGATTCCGCCTACCTCGGTGCAGAGATCGGCGAGATCGTGTTTCCGGCCGGCATGACGAAGCAGACCATTCGCGCCGCATCGTTGTCCGCCCAGGCTGCGCTCGTCGTCCTCGACGAAGCGTGGCGTGACGCACAACTCTCAGGCGTCGAACCGCGCCGCATTGGCCTCATCGTCGGCGGCTCGAACGTGCAGCAACGGGAGCTGTCGCAGCTTCACGAGAAACATCACGATTCCCCTCAGTTTCTGAGGCCGACCTACGCGCTGTCATTCATGGACACCGATCTCTGCGGCTTCTGTACCGCGCAATTCGGAATTCAGGGACTCGCCTATACGGTCGGTGGCGCGTCGGCGAGCGGGCAAATGGCAATCATTCAGGCCGCGCAGGCAGTGCGCACGAATCAGGTGGACGTCTGTATCGCATTGGGCGCGCTGATGGATCTTTCGCATTGGGAGTGCCGCGCATTCCGCGCCCTCGGCGCAATGGGTAGCGATCGTTATGCAGACCAGCCGGCCCTCGCCTGCCGCCCCTTCGACCGCGAGCACGACGGCTTCATTTTCGGCGAGGCTTCCGGCGCCGTGGTCCTCGAGTCGCTGGAATCGAGCGAGCGCCGCGGCGTGCGGCCGTATGCCGCATTGCGCGGGTGGGGAATCGCGATGGACGGCAACCGCAATTCCGATCCCTCGCTGAGTGGTGAAACCGCGGCGATTCGCAGCGCACTCGAAGCGTCCGGCTGTAACGCGGAACAGATCGACTATGTAAATCCGCACGGCACCGGATCGGCCGCCGGCGACGCCACGGAATTACAGGCACTCCAGGCGTGCGGCCTCGACGGCGCATACCTCAACGCCACGAAATCGGTAATCGGCCACGCCCTGAGCGCGGCCGGCACGGTCGAGGTCATCGCCACGCTTCTGCAGATCGAGAGCGGCCGTTTGCACCCCACGCGCAATCTCGAGCATCCCATCGAGCCGGCGATGAAGTGGGTGAGCAGCGAGGCGATCGAGCACCAGATCGAAATCGCACTGACCATGAGCATGGGTTTCGGCGGGATCAACACCGCACTCTGCTGGGAACGTCGGCACTGATTGCCCGCCGAACAGACGATGACGCATCGAGCTCGCCGTGACTTACAAGACAATTAAGGTTCAGTTTCAGGAGACGACCTGCTTCCTGCAGATCGATCGGCCTGAAGCGAACAACGCGATCAACAACCAGCTCATCGCCGAGTGCAATGACGTGCTGACCGCGTGCGAAGAATCGGCCACGATCGTAGTGTTGAGCGGCACGCCGGAGGTTTTCTGCTACGGCGCGGACTTTAACGAGATCGCCGCCGGGGCGACGAACCACGATGACGGACCGGGACCGCTGTACGACCTCTGGCTCCGCCTCGCCACCGGTCCTTACGTCACGATCTCGCACGTGCGCGGCAAAGCCAATGCAGGCGGCGTCGGCTTCGTCGCCGCCAGCGACATCGTGCTGGCCGACGAAACCGCGCAGTTCAGTCTTTCCGAACTTCTGTTCGGCCTCTATCCGGCCTGCGTGCTGCCGTTCCTCATCCGCCGCATCGGATTCCAGAAAGCGCATTACCTCACGCTCATGACACAGCCGATCGCGGTCAGGCAGGCGGCGGAGTGGGGGCTGGTCGACGCCGTCGAGCCGGCGAGCGAGCTGTTGCTGCGCCGCCATCTGCAGCGGCTGCGGCGCCTCTCCAAAGTCGCAATCCGCCGCTACAAGACGTACATGAACCGCATCGGCGGCTCATTGCAGACCATGAAAGCGCCGGCCGTAGAAGGCAACCGCGAAGTGTTTTCCGACATCAACAACTTGCAGGCCATCAAGCGGTACGTCGATCACGGCCTTTTCCCGTGGGAGAAGCCGTGATGAGCCGCGCCGAAACCGTGTTCATGTTCTCCGGCCAGGGATCGCAGTATTACCAGATGGGGCGCGATCTGTTCGAGCACGACGCCACGTTTCGGAGGACGATGCTCCGGCTGGACGATCTCGTGCGGCAAATAGCCGGCCGTTCGGTCGTCGAGCAGCTCTATTCGGAGCAAAACCGGAAGAGCGATTCATTCGACCGGACGCTGCTCACCCATCCCGCCATTTTCATGGTGGAGTATTCGCTCGCCCAGACACTCATCACCTCCGGCATCGTTCCCGACGCGGTCATGGGTGTGAGCCTTGGATCGTTCGCCGCCGCCACTGTGGCCGGTTTCATGAGCGTTGACGACGCGCTGACCGCGGTCGTCCGGCAGGCGATTGCGTTCGAGGAATCGTGCGTGCCGGGCGGCATGATGGCGGTGCTGGCCGAGCCGGCGCTGTACGGCGAAGAGTTCCTGCGTCGCGATAGTGAACTGGCGGCGATCAATTTCGCGTCGCATTTCGTCGTCTCTGCCAAACGTCCGGAGCTCGACGCGCTCGAGGCGGCACTCAAGGGGCGCGGCATCGGTCATCAGCGCCTCCCGGTCTCGTTTCCGTATCACTCGCGCTGGGTCGAAGAGGCGCGCGTGCCGTTCCAGTCCTTCATGCGCTCCATCCGTTATGCGCAGGGGAGCTTGCCGCTGGTGTGCTGTGACGACACGGGCACGCTCAGCGAGCTCTCGCCTGAATATTTCTGGAACGTCGTCCGCCGCCCGATCCGCTTTCGCGAAACGACGGCCCGTCTGGAGCAGGAGGGGCCGCGCCGCTATATCGACGTCGGGCCGGCCGGCACACTCGCTACATTTCTAAAGTACGGCCTGCCGGCGACGACGCGATCGACGGTTCATTCGATCCTGACGCCGTACGGCACCGACCGGAAGAACCTCGCCGCGCTGCGCGCGTCGCTCGCCAGCTGAAACCCATTTACCGAGCCCCTCTCGCCATGCGTGTATTTGCCTTGTCGGACATTCACATCGACTACGACGCGAACGCGAAATGGGTGGGGAATCTGTCGCTCAGCGAGTATCAGGACGATGTGCTCATCCTCGCGGGCGACGTCACCGACACGCTGCGCCTCCTCGACTGGTGTCTTCGCGAATTCGCCCGGCGGTTCAAACAGGTGCTGTTCGTGCCCGGAAATCACGATTTGTGGGTCATTCGCGACGACCGCGGCAAGAACTCGTTGCAGAAATTCGAGGAAGTGTGTGCGGCCGTCGAATCGAGCGGCGCGTCGATGCAGCCGTTTCGCGCACGCGGCGTTTCGATCCTCCCGCTGCTCTCCTGGTACGACTATTCGTTCGGTGAGCCGACCGCCGAACTGCGGGCGATGTGGATGGATTTCCGCGCCTGCCGCTGGCCGAGCGCATTGAAGGAGCGCGACATCGCGCCGCATTTTGCCGCGCTGAACGAAACGCGGGTCAGCCCGCCGGCGGACAAGATCATCACCTATTCGCACTTTCTGCCACGCATCGACGTGATGCCGGCGTTCATCTCCTGCGCCGGAAAAATGCTCTATCCGATCCTCGGATCCGACCTGCTCGACCGGCAGGTGCGATCGCTCAACGCCGACATTCACGTCTACGGCCACAGCCATGTGAATCGGCACGTGACCATCGACGGCGTCACGTACATCAACAACGCGTTCGGCTATCCGAGCGAAACGATGATTGCAGCAAAGCGGCTGAAATGCATCTATGAGTGCTAGCGGAGCAGATGGTGTCTCAGACGACGCCGCATGGCGGCACGCTTCCACTCGCGCCCGCGGACATTCATCTGTGGCTCACCGATTACGGCGAGATCGCGGACGAGCAATTGCTGGACAGCTATCGCGAACTGCTCGAGCCGACGGAGAGGGCGCAGGAGCTTCGATTTCATTTCCCGCGAGACCGGCGCCGCTATCTCGTCACGCGGGCGCTGGTGCGCACGGTGCTCTCGCGGTATGCGGGCATTGAGCCGCGCGACTGGCGTTTCTCGAACAATGCGTATGGCCGTCCCGAGATCGCGAACACAGAGGCCGCGGACGCGCGTCTGTCCTTCAACATCTCCCACACGCACAGCCTGATCGTCCTCGGCGTTACGCGGCAGCGGGCGCTCGGTGTCGACGTCGAAAACGTCCAGGCGCGCGAGGTTTCACTCGAGATCGCCCATCATTATTTCGCGCCGCCGGAAGTGGCGGTGCTGTCGACCGCCCCTCTCGCCGAACAGCAGTACCGCTTCTTCGAATACTGGACGTTCAAAGAGGCGTACATCAAGGCGCGCGGCATGGGGCTCTCCCTGCCGCTCGAAAAGTTCAGCTTTCAATACCCGGCCGACGACGCGGTGGAGATCTCGATCGATCGCGAGCTGGCCGACGAGCCGGCCCGCTGGCAGTTCTGGCAGTTCAGGCCGCGCCCGGAGTACCTCGTTGCAGTCTGTGCGGAGCGCGCCGCCACGGAGACGAGCATCGTCGTGCGGCAGACCGTTCCGATGCGGAGCGACAGACCATTTGCACCGCAATTCCTGCGGCTTTCCGATCGCGTGTCGGCGCGACGAGAACGATAGAAACAGAGGCATTCGATGATTGCATTGATCTTTCCCGGTCAGGGTTCCCAGAAGCGCGGCATGGGGCAGGGCCTCTTCGACGATGTGCGCGAGTATGCCGCGATCGAGCGTGAAGTCGACGCGATCGTCGGTTATTCGATGCGCAAGCTGTGCCTCGAGGATCCGGACAATCTCCTGAAAGAAACGCAGTACACGCAGCCGAGCCTCTATGTCGTCAACGCGCTGCACTACTACAAAGCGGCTGCCGAAGGAACGCGGCCCGCGTTTCTCGCCGGCCACAGCCTCGGCGAATACAACGCGCTGCATGCCGCGGGCGTCTTCGATTTCCTCACCGGGCTGCGTCTCGTCAAGAAGCGCGGCGAGCTGATGGCGCAGGCGAGGAGCGGCGGCATGGGGGCGGTGATCGGCATGGGCGCCAGCACGATCGACAAGGTGATGACCGACAGCGGCCTGACGAGCATCGACGTCGCGAATTTCAATTCGCCATCACAGACCGTCGTCTCCGGTCCCGTCGAAGACATCAAGCGTGCCGGCCCCTTTTTCGAGAAAGCGGGGGCGCAGATGTACATCCCCTTGCAGGTCAGCGCGGCATTCCACTCGCGGTACATGGCCGATGCGGCGAAGTCGTTCGCGGCCTTTCTGGCGCCGATGTCGTTCGCCGCTCCAAAGACGCCGGTCGTGGCCAATGTCACGGCACAACCCTACCCCTCGGACAATGCGTCGACGGCCGTCAAGTCGCTGCTGGTGAACCAGATCACGCATTCGGTGCAGTGGACGCAGAGCGTCCGCTTTCTCCTCGCACAAGGCGTGACGCAGTTCACGGAATCTGGTCCAGGCAATGTCCTCACGCGCCTGGTGCAGCAGATCCAGCAGCAGAAAGACAACTGACCAGCAGCAGAAAGACAACTGACGCGGTTCCTCCCGCAGCAATTCCATTCCACATAGCGCTTCGCGCGCGAAGAGCAGCGAAGCTCTCTCTCTCAACGGCAGGCGGCCGAACATGATGGATCACGAACTACTGCAAGATTTGACCGAATCGTATTTGAAATCGCTGGTGTCCGAGGCTGCGGGCTCGTTGACGCCCGATTTCGACTCGCTCGCCCCATTCGGAGAGCTCGGGATCGATTCGTTCCGCGTGCTGAAGATCATCAAAAAGCTCGAAGCGGATTTCGGCAGACTGCCCAAGAGCCTGCTGTTCGAGCGCTTCAACATCAGCGACCTCGCGAACTACTTCGTCACCGAGCACCAGGAAACGCTCGCCGTCCGCTTCGCCGAACGATTGCAGGGCAGCGGTCCCGCAGAGAGTGCGCCGAGTCGTAGCAGCGAATCGGCGCAGGTTCCTGTTCTCGCCGCGCAGCCGGTCCCGCGTCCGGTCACAATGGTGGCCGGCCCTGTGTTCCCGGCAGGCGCGCCGATCCTCATTCTGGAAAAGGACGCCTATGCCCATCCGGAACTGAAGGACCTCGTCGCGTCGCTGTTCGCGCGGTTCAAGATGGAAGGGAGCGTCTCGCGCGGCACGAGGAAAATCGCGCCGAACCTCTTCATCGGCAGCGCGCGCCGCGGCTTCTTCAATTACGGGCGCAGCAACGGCATTCTCCTCGTCTATGGCTATACCGGCCCGCGCGAGTATCTCCCCGAGCTTCTGACCGAGATCGCGCAGCATTGTGTCGCGCGCGGATTGCAGCTCAATGTCCTGGCAGACGAGCCGATTCCCGACGCCGGAAAAATCGCCTTCTCCGCCACCCCGTTCGGCGCGTTGCAGCGCATCGTAAACCTGAAGGAATTCACGCTCGACGGCGGCGCGATGCGACGCTTGCGTTATCAGGTGACGAAGTTCCAGAAATCGGGGCATTGCCGCACCGAAGAGTACCGCTGTGGCACCGATCGCAGCACGGACGAGAACATCGTCAGCGTCATCGATCGCTGGAGCGGGGCGCGCAGCATGGTCAATCCTCTGGTGTATGACGTACGCGCCGAGATCCTCGCCGGCTCGCTCGCGCCGGAGCACCGTCTGTTTCTCACCTATCTCGACGACGTGCTGCAGAACGTGATTCTGATCAGCGCCTTGTCGGCGGAGGACAACGGGTACCTGATGGATCTCGAATTCTATCCGCCCGAAATGCCGATGGGCGGGCTGGAATTCGCGATCTCGCGCATTGTGGATGTGCTCATCGCAGAGGGTTGCGACGTGCTCAGTCTCGGCGGCACCTACGGCTGCAAGCTCGAGCCGTCGCCCACCGCCGATCCCGAAATCGACAAGATCCTGGACGACCTGCGCGACCAGAACATCTTCAATGACGCCGGCAACCTGCAGTTCAAGAACAAATTTCGCCCGGAAAACAGAAGCATTCTGCTGTGCCGCCCGGTCGGGAGCAGCAATCCCGAAAACGTCATCGACATCATCATGATGATCGCGGATCCCGACCGGATGCAGACGTCGGACGCGGAAAATCACACCGCGCAGGCGGCCTCTCCTGTCATTGAGGCTCCCGTGCAGCCGCCCACTGCCCCCGCGCTCGAAATCGCCGCGGTGCGCACGCCCTCGCCGGCCACAGAGACTGCGGGTGCGGACCGGCTGTCGATCGACGGCGAGGAGCGCTCGCGCGTCCTGGCGGAATTCGGCTTCAATCCGCTGAACCTGCCGCACGCGCACGTCGAGCTCGATCTGAAGACCGACTCCTGGGCTCAATTGAAAATGCCGGCCATCGATGCACAGATGCGGCATCTGCATCGCCAGTTGCAGCAGCCCGTCAGCGTCGACGACGCCCTGCGCGCGGTCTTTCCGTTCGCCCACTTTGTGCTCACCGCGTCCGGACAGGCGGCCGAGCACATCTTCTTCGAAGCGTGGCCTGCCAAAGGAATCGTGCCGCAGAACCTGCTCTTTCCGAGCACGATCTTTCACCAGATCGACAAAGGCTTCACGCCGCGTGAGCTTCCGGCCGCCGAAGTTTTTCGCCTCGACTCTCTGCACCAGTACAGCGGCAATATGTCGCTCGAGGCGCTGCGAGCAGAGGTGGCGCTCCATCCCGCCGCGATCGCCATGGTCTGCATCGACGTGGCAAACAACGCCGCCGGCGGCCGGCCCGTATCGCTCGAGCACCTCCAGAGCGTGAGGGCGCTTCTCGCCGAGCACTCCATCCCGCTGGTCATCGACGCCACGCGCGTCGTCGAGAACGCACAGTTCCTGATCGAACAGGAAAAAGAGCACGCCGGGAAGAGCGTCTGGGCCGTCGTGCGCGAAATCCTTTCGTGTGGCGATGCGGTGATCGGCAGCCTCACCAAAGATTTCTGCGTCAACAAAGGCGGCATCATCGCCACGAACGACGCGAAGCTGTATCAGCGATTGCAGGAGCTCGTGCAGACCGAGGGCGCCGGGATCGATTTGCTCGACCGGAAGATGATCGCCTTGTCATTGCAGAACCGGAAGCACCTCGAAGTGGCCGTGCTCCGCAGAATGGAAGGCGTGCGCCGCCTCGCACGCGCGCTGGAGGCGCACAACGTTCCGATCGTGCAGCCGGCCGGCGGCCATTGTGTGCTGATCGACGTCAAACAGATCGCCGAGTTCAAAGGCTTTCGCGACCCGGTCGCCTCATTCCTCGCCTGGCTGTATCTGAATACCGGCATTCGTGCCGGCGCGCACAGCGTCGGAATGCAGAAGCAGACCACGATCAACGATCTCGTCCGGCTGGCCGTGCCGGTGGGCCTGAAACTCGACCAGATCGAGGTCGTGATCGAGCGCCTCGTACAGGCGTTCGCGCGCAAGGCCAACATCCCGGAGCTCGTCATGGCCAGCAGTGCGCCGCAGCCATTGGGCGGCGTGTATGCGAACTATCGCCTGATCGCATACCACAACGTGTCCGGCGGAATCGTGGAAGCGGCCGGAGGCGCGCCTCCCGCACCGCGGCCGGTCGCCGCGCCGCCGGTGAGCGAACCGGCCGTTCCTGAAACGCCGCTCGCCGCCGCGTCCGCGCACGCGCAAGCAACACCGGCGCCGCACAAGAACCAGGACGTCGCAATCGTCGGCATGTCGGGCCGCTATCCGAAAGCGAAAAATCTGCGCGAGCTCTGGAGCAACCTAGCCCAGGGACGCGACTGCATCGACGACATGCCGGCAGAACGGCACGAGCGGCG
>DASVUA010000475.1:0-2155 GCA_036387295.1 Thermoanaerobaculia bacterium
TGCCCGGCTTGTGATTGTCCCAGTACTCGTTGCGGAACGGCGGCTCGGTGCCGTCCTTCTGCGTCACGTCGTACTGCATTTTCGTCAGCTTCTGCTTCAGTTCGGCGTCGGAAGGTTTGTTGCTGCTGGCTTGCTGCGTCATCGATCCTCCTTTGGAGTCGTTGGCGGCAGTGAGCGGTTGAGACTGCGACTGCGTGCAGCCGAAGAGGAGAACCAGAATCGTAGGAATTGAGAACAGTCTGCGAAAAACCACCGCGTGCCTCCCTTGTTGTTGTCTCCTCGAACGATCTGAGCAGGCTCGATATTCGATCGTGAGGTCACGCGGCGCAAATGCTGACGCCAGCTCAGCGGCCGCGACATGCGCGCTGCGGGCCGCTTCAGGGCGCTATCGCGCGCGCACCGAACGGCGGCGATTCGAGCTCTTCTGCACGGTGATGGTGATGGCCGAGGCGGAATCCTGGCCGCATCCATTGGCGACGCGCGCCCAGTACCGCGTCGTCGCAACAGGCGTCACGGTCACCTGCGGCCCCGAGCCCACCGCCTGCGAGCGATCGCCGCGCTCGCCCATGTACCACTGATACGTCAACGGCGCGGTGCCGCTCGCCGTCATGGTCAGAGTGACTGCCGTTCCCGCTCGAATCGTCGTACCGAGGGTGGACGAAGTCAGTTGCGGCTCGACGCACGGCGGTGGCGGCCCGGCGCCATACACCACCGCCGCCGCACGCCTGTCCCACGGACGAAGCTGCCCATCCAGCGCGCAGACGACGGCCGCGCGCATGACCGCATCGGTGGCGCAGTCGAAGGCGGGCGGACAGACGCCGTCGCTGCCCGATTGATTCGCGTGACGAATGCCGAGCGTATGGCCGAGCTCGTGCGTCATCACCGTCTGAAAACAGGAGTCGCCAGCCGTGAAGGGATGCGTGAACACGACGTCCGCCTCGGTGATCGCGACGAATGTTTCGCCGTCGAACAGGTAATCGCTTTCGCCCCACGCTCCGCCGCTCGCCGCGACGCTCGGCGGGATCTCGTCGTTCGGGTCTCCGCACAGGATCGCGTCGATGCCATCCGGCGCGATGAGGCCGCCGCGCGCGTTGTCGTTCTGACCCGCGATGGCGTAGCCGATGTTGGTTTCTGTCGCGTTCCACTCGTTCACTGCCCGTGTGGCGGCGGCATGCGGGTTCAGCGATCCGCCCGCGCTGCCGCTCAGCACGAAGCTCGCGTTCGGCACTCCCTCCCACCGAAACGCGCCGTCGAGCAGATAACTCGCACGCGTGAGATTCGCGGTGGCGTGCACCTCGTCCGTCGCCGCAACGGGCGACTCGACAAAATACGTCGCCCGTAGCAGACCTCGCTGTGCGACGAGGCCGCGGATGAATTCGACGAATCCGCGCGCATCGCGCTCGCGCTCGACGTGCGGCTCGAGATTCGAATCGAACCCGGAGATCGCGTGTCGAAACGCCCGCGTCCCGACGATCTCGAACTGTCCCAATCCCATCCCGAATGTGACCGGGTCGCCGTGCGAATTCGTTTCGGTGAAGACGAGATAACGCGCGCCCGGCTGATAGCGCGGCGAACCCGGCACGAGCAGCCGGCGCCCTCCACGCTCGGTGAGAACGAGATGCTGCCGAGGCAACCGATCGCCTTTCAGCACGTCCTCGATGCGCAGCGTGACGGTCGTCTGCGCCTCCCCCATCACGGAGGCGACGGCAGTGGCAACCACAATGTCGTCCGCCCGCTGCACGAGCTCCGCATCCGCCGGCACAAAGTACGTCGCCGCCCGAACGACCGGCGCAAACAAGACGAAGCAGGCGAACACAAGGAACCGCATCGCCGCAGATGATGCCACGCGATCAGACGTGGAGCGGCGGGCTTTAGCCCGCCGAGCAACCGTCGGCGGGCTGAAGCCCGCCGCTCCACCAGAAAGAATCGCCCGCGCGCCGACGAAGACGCGGAGGCTCCGCCTCCGCAGGAAGAGCGGCGACTCGCGTCGCCGCACTCCACATCGTCCTCGCGCAAATCGTGCTTGATCTGGACTGCGGCGACGATCAGTCGCCGCTCTCGCTCGCGGCAGCGCCAGCTGCCGCCGCCCGACGAAGAGGCGGAGGCTCCGCCTCCGCAGGAAGAGCGGCGACTCGCGTCGCCGCACTCCACATCG
>DASVUA010000476.1:0-4170 GCA_036387295.1 Thermoanaerobaculia bacterium
ACGGGCAACGGGCAACTCCGCACAGCGACCGGCGACGGCCAGCTCCGCACCGCCGCCAAACACGCTGACGCGCCAGATCCTCTACGTCCTCGCCACCATCTTCATCCGCGTGCTCAACGGCTCGCTGCGTGCGACGCACGTGCATCCGGAACGGATCGAGAACACGCCGCAGTACATCCTGTCGTTCTGGCACGCGCATCTGTTGCTGATGCTGCATTCGAAGTATCGCGACCCGATCACCGTCATGACCTCGCGCTCGAAAGATGGCGAGATCATCGCGCGCGTCTTCCGCTGGTACGGCGTCGGCACAGTGCGTGGCTCGTCGTCGCGCGGCGCGAACGAAGCACTGCGCGAGTTCATCCGCCGCGCGCGCAAGGGGAGCAATCTCGTCTTCACGCCAGACGGACCGAAGGGTCCGGCGCGCGTCGCCAAGCCCGGCGTGGTCTTTGCGGCACAGATGACCGGCCTGCCCATCCTTCCGATGGCCTTTGCCGCTAAAAAAAAAAGTTGCTCGCATCCTGGGACCGGATGGTCGTGCCGTGGCCGTTCACGAAATCGGTCTACGTCTACGGCCACCCGATCGTCGTCCCGCGTGATGGCGACGTCGAGGAGTGGCGCGTGAAAGTGGAGAAAGCCATGCACGACATCGCCGAGGAGGCCGAGCGTTTGGTGAACGAAACATGATTCATTCGATGACCGGCTTCGGCCGTGCTTCCGGCGCGCTTTCGACGCGCTATTTCGCGACGGTGACGACGAAAAGCGTCAACCATCGCTTTCTCGAAGTATCGGTGCGCCTCCCCGAGTACATGTGGGACATGGAAGCGCCGCTGCGTGCGCTCGCATCGGAGTTCTTCTCGCGTGGGAAGGTCGATCTGTCGATCCGCATCCAGCGAACGCAGCAGCCCGAGTACAACGTGCGCATCAACACGCAGATCGCGAATTCGGTGATCCCGCAGCTTCGCTCGATCGCCGAGGAGCTCGGCCTCGGATCTTCGATGACCGGCAGCGATCTGATGCGCGTCCCCGATCTGCTGCACGTCGAGGCGCTCGACGCCGAGATCACGGACGACGAGCGCGAAGCGCTCACCGCGTTCGTCCGTCAGGCCTTCGCCGCGATGCAGGAGCTGCGCGCGCGCGAAGGCGTCGCGCTGCGAGACGACATCGCCTCGCGCGTGCAGTCGATTCGCTCGCTCACCGAGCAGCTCTCGACGTACCGCGACCAGGTGCGCGACGAGCTGCTCGCGTCGTACAAACAGCGCGTGCAGGAGCTCGCGGCCGCCGCGAACGTCGAGGTGTCGCAGGAGCGCATCGCCCAGGAAGTCGTGGTGATGGTCGAGAAGGGCGACATCGCCGAAGAGCTGACGCGCCTCGCGCATCATCTCGATCAGATCGAGAAAGCGAT
Source organism: Thermoanaerobaculia bacterium (assembly GCA_036387295.1). Classification (GTDB taxonomy): domain Bacteria; phylum Acidobacteriota; class Thermoanaerobaculia; order Gp7-AA8; family Gp7-AA8; genus QHVT01. The sequence goes on from DASVUA010000476.1 coordinate 1,403, forward strand.
TGGCGGCAAAGAAGCGGCTGGCAAGAAGCTCGATTTCCTCTCGCAGGAAACGATTCGCGAGATCAACACCATGGGCTCGAAATCGCGATCGGCGGCGATCCGGACGCTGGTCGTAGAATTGAAAACCGAGGTCGAGCGCATTCGCGAGCAGGTACAGAATGTCGAGTAATTTCCACTCGGATGGGACGCTGTTCATCGTCTCCGGCCCATCCGGCGCGGGGAAGACGACGTTGATCAACCGCGTGCAGGAAAGCCTGCGGGCCCTGACGATCGAGCTCTATTTCTCCGTCTCCCACACCACGCGCAACCCGCGGGCAGGCGAAGAAGAAGGGCTCAGCTACTACTACGTCTCGCAGGAGCGCTTCCAGAGCATGGTCGACGCGGGGGAATTTCTCGAACATGCGCACGTTCATGCGAACCGGTACGGAACCTCGCGCGCCGAGGTGGTTGGACGGCTCGAAGCCGGCCAGGATGTGATCCTTGACATCGACTATCAGGGAGCGAAACAGATCGCGCAGGACGCCGGTCTCCAGCCTCGCTCGCTGAGCGTCTTCATCTTCCCCCCGTCGCTCGACGTGCTCGAGCGGCGTCTCCATCAGCGCGGCCTCAACACGACCGCGGAGATCGACCTCCGGCTTCGCAAGGCCATCGACGAGATCAACGAGGGGAAAGACTTTTACGACTACATCATCATCAACGACGATCTCGACGTCGCGGCCGAGTGCCTCAAAGCCGCGGTGATCGCGAAAAAACTACAGACCAAGACCGCGCTCGAAGCTATCGGCAGGATGGCCGAGCGATTCAAAGAGGAGGATCGCAATGGAAGGACTGCCGGAAGGAATTGACAGCAAGTTCCGCTACGTACTGCTCGTCTCGAAACGGGCCGAACAGCTGATTCAGGGCGCAGCGTCGCGCGTCAAGAGCCGCCACGTGAAGCCGACCCGCGTCGCCATGGAAGAAGTGGCCCGCGACCAGGTGAAGTGGCAGATGACGCCCCCCACCGAAGAAACGACCTCGCTGGAAACGGCGGAGTAAAACAGTTCTCGGTTGTCTGTTGTCGGTTGCCTGTGATTTTTCGCCCTGCGACACTGTACGGACAACTGACAACTGACAACCGACAACTGACAACTCCCCAATGAACATCGTCCTCGGCGTCACCGGCGGCATCGCGGCGTACAAAACGCCCGAGCTGGTTCGCCGTCTCCGGGACATCGGCGCCGACGTTCGCGTGGTGCTCACCACCAACGCCGCCCGTTTCGTATCGCCGCTCGCCCTCGCCGCCGTCTCCAATCATGGCGTCATCACCGATCAGTGGGGCGATGCCGCTCATGGCGGCGTCGATCACATCGAGCTTGCGCGCTGGGCCGATCTGCTGCTCGTCGCCCCTGCCACCGCGAACGTGCTGGCGAAACTCGCCGTCGGCATCGCGGACGACGCGTTGACCACGTACGCGCTCGCGCATCGCACCGCCGTAGCCGTCGCGCCCGCGATGAACACTCACATGCTCGCGCATCCCACCGTGGCGCAGAACATCGCCACGCTGCGTGCGCGCGGCGTCGAGATCATCGAGCCGGTGAATGGCCTCCTCGCATGCGGCGACGAAGGGGCAGGCAAGATGCCGGACGTGCCGGTGCTCGTCGAGATCGTGAAGTCGCGCTCTGCCACGCGCGATCTCGAAGGAAAGCAGGTCCTCGTCACCGCCGGGCCGACGCGCGAGCCGCTCGATCCGGTGCGCTACATCTCGAACCGCTCCTCCGGCCGTATGGGTTACGCCGTCGCCGAGGCCGCGATGAGAAGGGGAGCGCGCGTCACGCTCATTTCCGGGCCGGTGTCGATCGCCGCGCCGCCCGGCGTGGATGTGCTGCGCGTTGGCAGCGCACGGGAGATGCACGCCGCGGTCATGGCCGCCGCGCCGCATCAGCAGATCGTGATCAAGGCCGCCGCCGTCGCCGATTTTGCGGCCGCCGACGTCGCGCCGCAGAAGATCAAGAAACGCGACGGACACGACGAACTCACGCTCACGCTCCGCAAGAATCCGGACATTCTCGCAGATCTTGCCCGTCTCGATCCGCGCCCGTTCATCGTCGCCTTCGCCGCCGAAACGAACGACGTCGAGGAAAATGCGCGCGAAAAACTGCAGCGCAAAGGGGCCGACCTCATCGTCGCGAACGACGTCGCCGACTCTTCGATCGGCTTCGATTCGGAGCAGAACGAAGTGCTCGTGATCGCGCGAAACGGCTCGATGACCAGAATCGCCAAAAGCGCAAAGAGCGCGGTGGCGAATCGGATTCTCGACCTGGTCGTCGAGGCGATGACGGCGGGGCGTTAGGCGTCAGGCGTTCGGGGTGTCTTGCCGTTTGCGCAACACACCCCGAAAGCCCAACGCCCCGAGCGCAACGCCAGCTACTGATATCCCTCGCACTCGAGCAGCTCTTTGTCGGTGATCTTCCAGTAGCTGTGATCGCCGCAGAGATCGACTTCTTCGATCACACACTCGTCGCCGTCTTCGTCCACGACCTGAATGTCGTAGAGATCGCAGGGGATGTTGGTGAGCGTCAGCGAGTCGCCTTTCGCGAGAACGCTGTCATCGAGCTGATCCTCGCCCCACTCTCGCTCGTCCGTCGAGGAAAGGTAGATGTGGTGAATTTCCCACTTGCTCTGGTTGATGATCTTGACCGTCGCTTTGCGTGCGGCAAAGGCTGGGGCGGAGATCGCGCAAAGCAGCAGCACGGCGAGCGAAAGCTTCGTCAGTTTCTTCATGGATCTGG
>DASVUA010000477.1:0-3120 GCA_036387295.1 Thermoanaerobaculia bacterium
TTCGAGGACGTTCAACGCCTCTTCGCCGCTCGCGGCGGTGAGGATCTCGAACCCTTCACGCCGCAGCATGACGTCCAGGACGTCTCTCAGCACTTCTTCGTCGTCGACGATCAGGATGCGCATGCGTTCACTGGATGCTGCCGCTCATTTTGTCTGCCCGGGGCAAGGTGACGGTGAACTCGGAGCCTTCTCCCGGTTTGCTGTCGGCCGTGATCTCGCCGTCGCAGGCGTGAACCAGGCGGCGGCTGATCGCGAGGCCGAGGCCTGTGCCGCCCTGGCCGCGCTTGGTGGTGACGAGCGGATCGAAGATGCGGCCGATGATGTCCGCCGGAATCCCTTTGCCGTCATCGCGCACGCGAATCAGGACGCGTTCGTTTTCTTCGGAGACCCTGATGCTGATGTTGCCACCCTCGGCGACGGCGTCACGCGCGTTGAGCAGGATGTTGGTCAGAACCTGTTGCAGGTCTTGAAAGTTCCCGCGCACGCGGAGCGGGAGGAGCTCGCAACGGATGGTGATCCGCTTCGCGTGAAAGAGCTCTTCGTGCAGCGTGACGGTGCTGCGAACGAGCTCGTCGATGGTGACCAGCTCGCGCGTCCGCGGACGGTTCGCAATGAGGTCGAGCAGGTTGTTGACCAGGTTCGAGGCGCGGAACGTCTGCTGTTCCATCTTCTTCAGCAGGCGGTATTTCGGGTCGTCTTCCGACGTTTCGGCGAGGAGGAGCTGCGCGTACGAGGAGATGCCGGTGAGCGGCGTGTTGACCTCGTGCGCGACGCCGGCGGCGAGCAGGCCGAGCGAGGCGAGGCGCTCTTTGTCCTGCAGTTCGCGCTCGAGCCGCACGCGCTCGGTGATGTCTCCGATGACGAGCACGTACGCGCCGTCAGCGACGTCTCCGGCCGAGAGCGGGCTGGCAGTGACGGTGACCTCTTTTTCGACTCCGCTCTTGTTGACGAACGCGGTGGAGAGCGTGCGGCCGCGTGTGCGGCGGAGCTCGTCGTACGGCGGGAAAAGATCGGTGATCGATTCGTGCGTGTGATCGGCGCCGACCAGCTCCCAGAAGGCGTGATTGGCGGTCAGCACCACGCCGTCGCCCGAAACGACCGCGATGGCCGAGGGGGACGACTCGATGATGTTCTCGTTGTACTCCTTGAGCGCGCGGATCTCGTCGAGCTGGCGGCGCAGCTTGCCGTAGAGCCGCGAATTCTCGATCGCGAGTGCGACCGGCGCGGTGAGCGTCCCGATGAGGTGAAGGTCGTCGCGCGAAAGCGGCTCTTCGCCGCGCCGTGTGCCGAGAAGCAGAAGGCCCTGCAGTTCGCCGCGGTTGCGCAGCGGAAAGACGTAGCGGTAGCCGGCGCCGAGCAGCTTCCACGGCACTTCGGTTTCATCGGGCAGGCGCGGCGCGGTGAGGACGACCGGGCCGTCTTTCGGAATGTCGCCGAAGTCTTCGATCGACGTGCGGCGCGGCATGCCCCCTTCCGGATCGTAGACGAGCAGCGTCGCGCCGTCGCGCATGTAGAGGTTCATCCGCTCGATGTGCAGCGTGGCGCGAAGACGCTCGCGCATCATCGCGATCAGCTCGTGCACGTCGTGGAACGTCGCGAGCTCCTGCGCAAAGTCGGTCATGGTCCGGCGATGGCGGTAGCTCTCGCGGTACAGGATCATTTCGATCACCGACTCGATGCGGCTCTTGACCGGAACCAGAACGCCGGCGATGAGAAGGCCGGAGGTGAACGCGAGGAAGTTGCGCTCCATGGCCGAGCGCTCTTCGATGATCTGCGAGAGGACGACGTTGATCGTCGAGAAGGCGATCATGCCGAAGGCGAACGTGACGGAGTACGCGAGCACCTCTTTAATCACGACCTCGACGTCCCAAAGCTTGTATTTGAGGATCGAGACGGCGAAGGCGAGCGGGATGAACGCGAGCGGCAGGATCGAGAGGGTCACGTAGACCGGCTGCACGTCGCGCCCGAGCAGATACGGAACGATGTAGAGCGTGAGGAACGGCAGGAAGCCGAGCGTCAGGCCGAGGTAGATCCACTTGATCTGCTTTTTCCCGATCGCCGCAGCATTGCGGTAGGTGAACGCGAGCGCGATCAGGGCGAGCGTGAAGTAGAGCGCGAAGCTCGCCATCTCCCACCAGTTGATGACCTGGAACGAGCGGCGGACGTCCATCAGCGGCACGGCGTTGCTGAAGACGAGGAGGTTGATCGTCCAGGCGGCGAGCAGCACCGGCGGGACGTACATCCAGGCGATCCATTTACGGTCGCGGACGATGGGGCGCGGGAAGAGGAGGAAGAAGTTCAGCGCGAGCGGCGGAAGGAAGACGCGCGCGAGCTCTTCGGTCATCTGCAGAACTTTGTAGCTCCAGTCGATGTCGCCGGCGGGCGTGTAGACGTAGACGACGAACGACAGCAGCGTGACGAAGTAAAAGAGCCTGCTCTCGCCCGTCTCTCCTCGAAAGAGGGTGAAGAGGCCGATGGCGAGATAGAGGAAGCCGATGAAGCTGAGTATCAGGTATTCGTAGTCGACCTTCAGTTGCGGCGGCGTGTAGTGAATCGTGGAAGGCTCGCCGTTGCGGGCGATGAGCATCGGCACGCTGTGGCCGATGCGGCGAAGGGTTTTCTGCAGGCCTTCGACTTCCGAGGTGTGCGTGCCGGCGATGAGCCAGATCTCGTCGCCCGCGCGCAGGCCGGCGGTTTCCGCGCTGCTGCCGGGATCGACGCCTTTGACGACGATGACGCCGTGGTTGCGGGTGAAGGTGAAGTCGATCCGTTCGAACGACGAGCGTTTGCGCTGAAACGATACGAACGCACCGAGGATCACTCCAAGCGTGAGGAGGGTAATCAGTGCGTTGACGAGAAGGGACCGGCGCATACGTCGCGCTCAGATGGCATTCAATGCAGGTGCCGCGCGAAACGAGGGGCTAAGCCGTTGATTCGAAACGTTGAATGTGCCGCACGGTTTTACGGATCGCGCGGCGAGACTCCAACCGGTTGGATTTGGGCAGCGGTTTTTTGGACGTTTGGGAGAACAGGTGGAGCGCGCACACCTTGTGTTGTGGAGCGGCGGGCTCTTAGCCCGCCGGGTGTTTGCTCGATGGTCGGCGGGCTAAGAGCCCGCCG
>DASVUA010000478.1:0-8047 GCA_036387295.1 Thermoanaerobaculia bacterium
AAAGGGGGGATGGGGACGGTGTATCTCGCGCGCGATCAACGGCTTGGCCGGCTCGTCGCGTTGAAGGTCCTCAACGCCAGCGACCTCGCCTACGACGACCGCCGCGCCCGCTTCCTCCGTGAAGCGCGATCTGCCGCCGCGGTGCGCCACCAGAACGTCGCGACGATCTACGAAGTCGGTCAGGGGCCGGACAACACGCCGTTCATCGTCATGGAGTATTGCGAGGGCGAAACGCTCTCGCAGCGCATCCGCCGCCGCCCGCTCGAATCAGGCGAGTTTCTCTCGATTGCGCGGCAGCTCGCCGCCGGCGTCGCGGCGGCGCACGACAAAGGCATCCTCCATCGCGACATCAAGAGCGCGAACATCATCGTCGAGCCGAACGGCCTCGCGAAAATCCTCGACTTCGGGCTCGCGAAATCGATCCCGCGCGCGCTGACCGACCCGGGACTCGAACGGACGTTCGAGTCGTCGACCGGACACTTTTTCGGAACGCTGCACTTCATCTCTCCCGAGCAGGCGCGCGGGCAGAACGCCGATATCCGGAGCGATCTCTTTTCGGTCGGCGTGGTGCTGTACCACATGGCCGCCGGCCAGTTGCCATTCAACGCCGACGCTCCCCTGCTCGTTCTGGAAAAGATCCGCGACGGCGAGCCCGAGCCGTTCGTGCCGGCCGACCCGACGTTCCCCGGCCCGGCCGCGAAGATCATTTCGAAACTGCTGCAGAAAAATCCGGACGATCGCTATCAGAGCGCTCGCGAGATGCTCGCCGATCTCGAGGAAATCGATACGCCGACCGTCCGCATGACGCAGACCGTCTCGCGCACCACACTCGGCCGGACCATCCGCCGCCCGAAGTGGATGAGCGTCGCCGTCACCGTGGCCGCCGCGCTGGTCGTGCTCATCGCCATCCTCGTCGCGAACCGCGGCGGCACCACGACCGCCGACGCCACGACCACCGCGGCGCCCGCGCCGATCCGTTCGATGGCCGTGCTCCCGTTGCGCAACATCGCCAACAGTACGCGCGACGAGTTTCTCTCGATCAGTCTCGCCGATGCGCTCGTGACCGAGCTGCAGCAGATCCCGTCACTGCAGGTGCGTCCCACTTCCGCCGTGCTCGAGTTCCAGGATGTGAAGGACGCGCGGACAGCCAACGAAAAGCTGCAGGTGGACGGCATTCTGGAAGGACAGTTCCTCGCCGCCGGCGATCTCGTACGAGTGACGTTGCAGCTCACCGATTCACGCACCGGGTACGCTGTCTGGTCGGATTCGGTGAACGGGCGGCGCGACGATCTGCTCAAGCTGATCGACGACGTTTCGTCGCGCACCGTGGCCGGTCTCAACGAGCGCGTCGGGATTCAGGAGCATGCGCACTCCGCGCATTCGCAGCCGCGCTCTTCGAATCCGAAAGCGTACGAGCAATATCTGCGTGCCCGCGCGTTGAGCGGCAGCTTCGAGCCGAAGCGGTACGCGGAACAGATCAACGCGCTCAAGCAGGCGGTGGCGCTCGATCCGACGTTCGCCGCCGCGTATGCCGATCTCGCGACGACGCTTTCCCTCGGGCAGGCGCGCAGTCTCGCGGCACCCGAGGATCTCGCGCGCGCCGAGTGGTACGCGCGTCAGGCCGTACGCCTCGATCCGAATCTGCCGCAGGCACACCTCGCGCTCGGGCGCGTTTTCGTCCGCGAACCGGATCGCTTCCGTGAATCCGTGCGTGAAGTGCTCGCCGCATTGCGGCTCGAATCGAGCGACACGCAGGCGCTGCATTCCGTGGTCACGTACTTTGTTTCGACGGGCGACCTCGAGAAGGCGCAATGCGTCGGCGACGTGCTCGTGAAAACCGACCCGATGTCGAACGAAGCACTGACGCGCGGCTACTGGAACATGAACGCCGTCGATCCCGAGGGGACGCTCAAGAACGCGCAGTACGCGCTCGCCTCGCGCGAAACCGAGCTCGCGGGACACGACATGCGCGGCACCGCGCTGTTGCTGCAGGGCAACCTCGACGAAGCGGATAAAGCGGCCGATGCCGCGTTGAAGCTCGTGCCCCGCCATTACCTCGGCAAGAGTCTGAAGGCGATGATCGCCGCCGCGCGCGGCGACCGCGCCGCTGCGCTCGCGCACCTCGCGTCGTTCGAGCCCGACGCGCTGCGCAATCACTGGGCAGCACTGCGGGTCACGCTCGTGCACGCGAAGCTCGGCGATGAGGAGAAAGCGCTCGAATGGCTCGCCCGCTGCGCGCAGCTCGGCAATCACAGCTGGTACGCGCTCGTGAAGCACCCCTGGCTCGCCACGCTGCATCACCGCCCGGAGTACCAGCAGATCGTCGGCAAGATCAAAATGGATCTCGACGACGTGCGCGACGACGTCATCGGCGTTTACCAGCTGCTCTGCAAATAGTGTTGCGCGACGGGCGGCGGGAACCGCCCGCTACATCGCCGCTGGGACGCTCGCCGGTGCACGTACGAGGAGGCTCGACGGCACGGCCGCGATCTGCAGCGGCGTATCGAGATCGATCAATTCGCCGTCGACCGAAATGCGCAGATGACGCTTCCCGGTATCGACGCTCAGCTGCGTCGTGCGCACGCTGCGGAAACCGGGCGTTTCGACCACTTTCCCCCGAAAGTAGCGCGCCGCCGCGGCGACGAACTGCATGCGGCTCATGAACGAGAGCGTGTAGATCGAAACGCGTCCGTCGTTGAACGACGTCTTCGGCGAGACGACTCCTGTCTGCGACAGGTCGTACGCGTTCACCGCCACGACGAACATCTGCGTCTTGAACGTCTCGACGCGCCCTTCGAACTCGACGACCAGCGTCACGTGCGGAAAGTGCCGCAGCGCCAGGCGGCCCGCTTTCACATACGCGCGCCAGCGGCTGTGCAGCGAGCGGAAACGCTCGCGGAACTCGCTGATGGTCGGGTAGAGGCCGAGCATCACGCTGTTCATGAAATAGCGGCCGTTCACGCGACCGACGTCGATCTGCCGGATCTCGCCGCGGACGGCGATCTCGAGCGCGGCGCGCCAGTCGTCGATCGGAATCGAGAGATCGCGAGCGAGGTGATTGACGCTTCCGATCGGCACCACGCCGAGGACGCCGTCCGTGTGGACGAGCCCCTGCGCCACGTGATGCACGCTGCCGTCGCCGCCGGCGACGACGAACGTCTTCAGACCGGCGTCGAGCGCTTCGCGCACGGTCTTGCGGACGTCGATGTCCGGATGGATGTCGACGACGCGGAGACCGTTTTCGTACGCGAGCGTGCGGATGCTCGACTCGTCAGCGGTGCTGAACGTTCCGGCGCGGGGATTCAGAAACAGGATGCCATTGCGATGCGACATGCAGTTGATGTCCCGCGCGGGAGCTACGACTCCGTCGCTTCGAACATGCGCCGCAGCGCGCGCTCGGCCGGGACGCGAATCTCTTCCGGCACTTCCATCTCGTACTGGTCGTAGAGCAGCGAGTCGCGCACATCCTCGAGCGTCGTCACCTTCATGAACGCGCAGAGCTTGCAGCCCTTGAGGAACTGCTTGTCCGGCACTTCCATGGCGAGGCGGTCCGAGAGGCCGCACTCGGTGACGACGAGGAACCGCGTCTCGGGACGCTCCTTCGCGAACTTCACCATCCCCGAGGTCGAGAGCACGGCGTCGGCGAGCTTCGCCACGTCCGGACGGCATTCGGGATGGACCAGGATCGCCAGCTCGGGATCGTTCTCCCGGATCTTCGTGATCTCCTCCGGCGTGATCTGCTGATGCACGTAGCAGTAGCCGTCCCACGGGATGATGTTCTTTTCCGGCACCTGCGCCGCGACATGGCTGGCGAGGTTGCGGTCGGGAACGAAGAGGATGTTCTCGTTCGGCAGCGTGCGGACGACTTTCGACGCATTCGCCGAGGTGACGATGATGTCGGAGAGCGCCTTCACGGCCGCGGTCGTGTTGACGTAGCTGACGACCGCGAGATCGGGATATTGCTTTTTCAGGTCATCGATGCGCGCGACCAGATCCTCGGCAGGAGCGGAATCGGCGAGCTGGCAGCCGGCCATCGGATTCGGCAGGAGCACCCGCTTTTTCGGGTTCACGATCTTCGCCGTCTCCGCCATGAAGTTCACGCCGCAGAACTCGATGATGTCCGCGTCGCGCACCTGCGCCGCCATCAGCGCCAGCTCGAGCGAATCGCCGACGAAATCGGCCACCTTCAGAATCTCGGGGCGGTAGTAGTTATGCGCGACGATGACGGCGTTCCGCTCCTTTTTGAGGCGGCGAATCTCGTCGTGGAGCACCTCGAATGCACGGACTTCGTCTTCCGTGTACTCGTACGTCGATACCCTGCTGAGCTCTTCGTAAAGTGTTGACATCTCAATCCCCGATTAGCGAATTCGGGGCCAGTAGGACGACTGTCGCGCCCCACCCGCCGCCGCTCGCGTCCGCATCATGAAAATCGAGCACGAAATCGAGCGAACGCAACAGTGCGCGGATGTTCTCACGCTGTGCACCGATGCCGCGTCCATGGATCAGCCGCACCTGAGCAAAGCCGTGCGCGCGTGCCTCCTCCAGATACTCCCGCGCCACATCCCGGATCTCCCGCGGCCGGAACGGATGAAGGTCGAGTGTGTCGGTAATCGGGATCTCGATGACGTCGTCGTTGTCCACGCGCCGGATTCTATGGTGCGGAGGGCTGCGAGTGGCGAGTTGCCGACGCACTCCCGCAACCATATGCGATACTTCGCCGCACATCGATCGCGAGGTTTCCCATGGTCCTCTTCAATCACGCTACCCGCGAGATGACGGCAAAGATCGTCTACTACGGTCCCGGTCTCTGCGGGAAGACGACGAATCTGATGGTCATCTTCGACAAGCTCGACCCCAAGTCGAAAGGGAAGATGCTGTCTCTTGCCACCAAGACCGACCGCACGCTCTTTTTCGATCTGCTCCCGGTCGACATCGGCAAAGTCGGGCCGTTCAACCTCAAGATCCAGCTCTACACCGTCCCCGGGCAGGTCTTCTACAACGAGACGCGGAAGCTCGTGCTCAAAGGCGCCGATTCGGTCGTCTTCGTCGCCGATTCGCAGCCGGCGATGGTCGATGCGAACCGCGAGAGCTTCGCGAACCTGCTCGAGAACCTCGAAGAGAACCAGATCGATCCGAACGACACGCCGATCGTCATTCAGTTCAACAAGCGCGACATCCCGGGAGTGCTCCCGGTCGAGCAGTTGCAGGAAGCGCTCGGATTCGAAGGCTACCCCTACACCGAAGCGTCGGCGCTGAAGGGCGTCGGCGTGATGGACACGTTCAAGCTCGTCTCGAAGATCACGGCCAAACACCTCCTGACGCGGCTCAAAGGCGGCAGCACCAGCGCGCCGATGAAGAAGCAGCCCGCCGCGGCACCCGCGGCAAAAGTGGCGATCAAAGCGGCGCCGGAGCCTGAGCCGGAGCTGCTCGCCGACACGATTTTCGACAACGAGCCGCTGGCGGAGGCGCCGAATCCGTTCGCCGACTCGGTTCCGTTTCCGGATGAAGCGCCGGTGCAGGCCGACTACGAACGGGCCGAAGAAGTGTCGCTCGACCAGCTGCTGGCCGAAGGACGCAATCGCCCGTCGACGTTCGCCGGCAATGTGGCCGTGCCGCACGCCGAGGAGGTCGAAGAGCTCGGCGCCGCGGAGCTGCTCGACTCGCCGGTCGCCGTCGCGGTGATGGACGAGCCCTCGCCTGCCGCATCGGCCTCCGCGCAGACGCTCGAAGCGCGCGTCGCATCGCTCGAGCAGAAACTGCAGAACAAGCAGGCCGCGTTGCGGACGATTTTGCGCGAGCTCGACGAGCTCCGCGCACGAGTATCGGCAGAGCTGCAGAACTGAGCGGGCAGCCCGCGCGGTTTGTTGTCGGTTGTCTGTTGTCGGCGGTCGGTTGTTAGTTGTCTGTGCTGTTTGCGTTCGCGATGAAGCGCAGACAACCGACCACCGACAACTGACCACTCACTTTTGTGCCTTAGATCACGCGTGGCCGTTCCACGCGCTTTTACAATCACCGGATCACAACGAGGAGATCAATTCCAATGTCACGCACCCTTGCCACGATGCTTTGCCTTTCCCTTGCCCTCGGCGGCTGTAAAGCCAAAGAGCTGGCCGACAAAGCGGCCATCGCCAACGATCTGAAGAAAGTCGGGACGACCGATCTCATGGAGCAGGTCGCGAACGATGAGTACACCGCCCCCGAGGACGGACGCCTCACCGAAGCGCAGATCCAGATGTACCTGAAGGTGCGCGAGCACGAGAAGAAGATCGCCCAGGTCGCGAAAGAAGAGCTGAAGCAGCACGCCGCAACCGCCGAAAAGAAGGGTGAAAAGTCGCTCGCCGGCATGATGGAAGGCTTCAAGGCGCTCGGCTCCGCGGCCGACTTCATGACCGCCGACATCCGCGCCGCCAAGGACCTCGGCTTCAACACCCAGGAGTACCTCTGGGTCAAGCAGCAGATCCTCGAAGCCTCGACTTCGGTGATGGCTCAGAAGTTCCAGGAAACCATCAGCGCCAACTTCGACAAAGCGTACGCCGAAGCGAAGAAAGCGCACGACGAAGCGAAAGATCCGGAGAGCAAGAAGCTCTACGCCGACATGCTCGCCGGCTACGAAAAGTCGCGCGAAGAGATGACCCAGCAGCAGGACGAGAACCCCTCGCTGACGCACAACCGCACGCTTCTCGCCAAGCACGAGAACGCCCTCAACGCCTACGCCCACGAGCTCTCGAAGTACGAGGACAACCCGGGCGACGTGCAGAAAGGCGTTCAGGAAATGGAAAAGCAGCTCGAGGCAGCGAAGAAGCAGTAACTCCACTTCATCCGAGCCGATCGATCGCCCGCGGAAACGCGGGCGATTTTGTTTGTGCTTGCGTGTAGTCTCGCCGACGCAATGACCACCAAAACACTCCGCTGCTCCCGCTGCGACTGGACGAGCGCCATCGACGCGCTCTACAACCTCTGCCCCGCCGACGGTGCACCGATCCTGGTGCACTACGACTTCGATCACGTCGAGCTCCGGAAGCGCAGCGACATGTGGCGCTACACCGACGTCCTTCCCGCGGATCCGGGCGACGAGATCGTGACGCTCGGCGAAGGCATGACGCCGCTGCTCGAGACGAGCGGCAACGTCTTCATCAAAGACGAATCGAAGAATCCGACGCGCTCATTCAAGTCGCGCGGCATGGCCGCGGCCGTGACGATGGCGAAGAAGCTCGGCGCGAAATCGCTCGCCGCACCGACGGCCGGCAATGCCGGTGCGGCGCTCTCCGCGTACGGCGCGCGCGCCGGCCTGCCGGTGTTCGTCGCGATGCCGCGCGACACGCCGCGCTCGATCGTGGCGGAATGCCTCGGCTATGGCGCGCAGGTCGAGCTCGTCACCGGCGTCATCACCGACGCCGCGAAACGGGTGCAGCAGTTCATCGCCGAAAACGGCGGCTTCGACCTCTCGACGCTCAAAGAACCGTACCGCGTCGAAGGAAAAAAGATCATGGGCTACGAGCTGCTCGAAGATCTCGGCCGGCTGCCCGACGTGATTCTCTATCCCACGGGCGGCGGCACAGGGCTCGTCGGGATGTGGAAGGCCTTCGACGAGATGGAGCGCCTCGGCTGGATCGACTCCAGACGGCCGCGCATGTTCAGCGTGCAATCGAGCGGCTGCGCGCCGATCGTTCGCGCCTTTCAGCAGCAGCTCGAGACCGCGCGGGAGTGGGAAGCGCCGCGCACCAGCGCCTGGGGCCTGCGCGTTCCGCGCGCCGTCGGCGACCGGCTCATGCTCGCCGCGCTGCGCAATTCCGGAGGGGGCGCCATCGCCGTCGACGAAGAGCGGATCGAACCGGCCGCGGCCGAATTGAGACGCCGCGAAGGGATCGACGCGGGACCCGAATCGGGTGCCGCATGGGTCGCACTAAACGAATTGCGTGTGAGCGGCGTCATATCCGACGGCGAGCAGGTAGTGTTATTCAACACCGGCGGCAACAAGTATCATTAGGTCCCCATCCCTTAAAAATCAGTTGGAGAACGCATGAGACACCTCATTCGGACCTCGTTG
>DASVUA010000479.1:0-2356 GCA_036387295.1 Thermoanaerobaculia bacterium
CCGATCAGGTCTTTCCGCACTTCATCGCCAACCATCTGCCGGCAGGACTCTCCGGCCTCGTCGTGGCGGCGATTCTCGCGGCGGCGATGTCGTCGTCGCTGAACTCGATCGCCGCGACGGTCGTGGCCGATCTGCTCCGTCCTCGGAACGACCGGCACGCCATGCGGCTCTCGCGCATCCTCACCGTCATTGCGGGCCTCGCACAGATCGCGGTCGGTATTGCGATGCAGAGAAGCGAGCGTTCCGCGCTCAACATCGCACTCTCGATCGCTTCCCTCATCAACGGTCCGATCCTCGGCGTCTTCTTTCTCGGCGCGACGAAGCGCGCGACGACGCCGGGCGCGCTGGCGGGGATGACGGCGGGGCTGACCGCCGTGGCGGTCGTCGCGTTCACGACCAGGGTGGCGTGGCCGTGGTACGCGGTGGTCGGCTCGTTGACCACGTTGATCGTGGGAACGACGAGCAGTCTTCTGTTCCGCACACGCGAGCGGAATCGCTCCGTCTAGCGCGGCGCGTGACGCGCGATAAAGTGAAGGGCGTGGATCTCGACGCCAGAATCGGCCAGCTCTTCGTCGTCCCCGCGCCACGCCCCGACCTCGTCCATCACGTTCGCGACAATCAGGCCGGCGGCGTGATCTGGTTCCAGTCGACCACCACGGAAGTCGCGGCGATGAACGCGCAACTGCAGTCGCTCGCGAACGTGCCGCTGCTCATCAGCGCCGACCTCGAAGCGGGGATGGGCATGCGCTTCACCGATGCGGAATGGTGGCTGCCGGCGATGGCGCTCGCCGCGACGGGCGATCCGTCGCTCGCGGAAGAGCAGGCGCGCGTCACGGCGCGCCAGGCGCTGGCGACCGGCATCAATCACATCTTCGCGCCGGTCGCGGACGTGAACGTCGATCCGTGCAATCCGGTCATCAACACGCGCAGCTTCGGTGAAGACCCGCACGAGGTCGCGCGCTACGTCACCGCGTTCGTGCGCGGGCTCGAAGAGGAAGGCGTGCTCGCGTGTGCGAAACATTTTCCGGGGCATGGCGACACGCACGTCGATTCGCATCGGTCGCTGCCGGTGCTCGACGTCACGCGCGAGCGCCTCGAGGCGATCGAGCTCGTTCCGTTCCGCGCCGCGATCGCGGCCGGGGTGTCGTCGATCATGGTCGGGCATCTCAGTGTCCCTGCGCTCGACGCGACACCAGCGCCGGTGCGCGCCGATTTCGAGAACGTCTACGGCACCACGCGCGGCGAAGTGCCGCGTCACGCGACGATCCCGGCGACGCTATCGAAGCCGATCATCGAGCTTCTCCGGCGCGACCTCGCATTCGACGGACTCGTGATCACCGACGCCATGGACATGGGCGGTCTGGCGGCGCATTTCGACGCCGCCGAAGCGGCCGTGCGCGCGCTCGCGGCGGGAGTGGATCAGATCCTCTTCTCGGTCGATACCGACGCCGCGATCGCAGCAGTCAAAGCGGCGGTGCGCAGTGGCCGCATCACGCGCGAACGGATCGACGGATCGGTCGAGCGGGTGATGCGCGCAAAGCAGTCGCTCGCGGCGAGGCGCACGACGCGGAACAACTCTGCGCCGGCTGGCGCGGACAAAGACGCCATCGCCGATCGCGCGATCAAGGTCGTCCGCGATACGCAGAACCTTCTTCCGCTGCGGGCCGGCAGGATCGCGGTGATCGTCGTGAATCCGCACCACGACGCGATCGATCTCGAGCTCACGTCGAACGCGGAGGCCGAAGATGCCGAGGTGATCGTGCTCGCGCTGGTGATCCGTCCGAAGTCGGGAGCGGGGACGATCTCGGTGCCGGAAGACATTCAGCGCCTTGCGCAAACCCATGCGCGGAAGACGATCGCGATCTCGTTCGGCAGTCCGTACATCCTCGCCGAGCTCGGAGAGGTCAGCACGTTCGTTTGTGCGTGGGGACCGCAGCCGGTGATGCAGCGGGCCGCGATGCGCGCCATTCGCGCCAGGTGAGCTGGGCGCGGCGCGCGGGGAGTCGGGGCGTCCCTCGAAGTTCCGCTGCAAAGCATGAGGGGCGTCCGAAGACGCCCCTCATGGTTACTGCATGGAGAGAAACGATTAGCGCGGAGCGACCAGGGTCCAGTTCGGATCGTTGATCGTCGACGTCACGGCCGCGGAGCTGCGAGCCGTCTGATTCATCGTCCAGACCGCCACCGTGCGGGTGGTGGAAGCCTGCCAGATCAGATCCGAATCGCCGTCGTTGTTCATGTCGCCAACACCCACGATGTCCCACGGGGCGCCGGTTGCAGGCGTGATCGAAGCGGCCGAGGTGCGCGTCGCGCCGCCCGGTGCCATGAACCACACTGCCGTCACTGCCGCGGGCGAATT
>DASVUA010000480.1:0-9258 GCA_036387295.1 Thermoanaerobaculia bacterium
CCGCACTCCACATCAACATGCGTGATCAACCCCACTAGAGGTGTCGCGCGTATACACAACGCTTCATCGCCTGCGGAAACGCCGTCCCCTCTTGTCATCCTGAGCCGCGTAGACGGCGAAGGACCTTCCAGCATGCAACGGAGAAGGTCCTTCGCCCTCTCCGGGGCTCAGGATGACAAGTGGGGAAACGCGCGTCCATTTCGCCCGTGTGTCATTCCGCGCTTCAGCGCGGGATGACAGACCGGGAACACGCGCACCACGCGGCATGGAGTGCGGCAACTCGCGTTGCCGCACCCTTGGGGCAAACCCTTATCTGGGGCCGGGCTCGACCCAGCGGCGGAGCCATTCGTCGACTTCTTTGTAGAAGACGCGGGAATTCTCGGCATTGAGAATCCAGTGGTTTTCTTCGGGCCAGACCAGGAGGCGGCTGGGGACGCGGAGGCGTTGCAGGAGGGACCACATTTCCAGCGTGTTGTTGAGCGGCACGCGGTAATCGCGCTCGCCGATGGAGAGGAGCATGGGGGTTTTGAATTGTGCGGCGGAGCGTGCGGGGTTCTGCGTGCGCCACGCCTCGTTCTGTTCCCACACGGGGCCGCCCATCACCAGCTCGCGGCCGTAGATCGTGTCCGACGTCGCCCACTGCGATTCGAGATTCACGAGGCCGGCGTGGCTGATGAGCGCCTTGAAGCGCGTGCCCGACCATGCTTCCAGCGCGTTGGCGAGGTGGCCGCCGTAGCTCGCGCCGCCGGCCACCTGACGTGTGGCGTCGATGAACGGATACCTGGCGATCGCCGCGTCGGCCGCTTCCATCAACTCCTGGGCTGGACCGCGCAGCGGATCGCCCTGAATGAGCTGCGCGAACTCTTCGCCGAAGCCGGTCGAGCCGGTGTAGTTCGTCATCAGCATCACGTAGCCCGGTTTCGCGAGCAGGTGATAGTTCCAGCGGAGCGAGATGTTGTCGGTCCACATGTTGTGCGCGCCGCCGTGGATCAGGACGAAGAGCGGATACTTTTTCGACGGATCGAAGTTCGCCGGCTTCACGATGAAGTTGTGGATCTTCCGGCCGCGCGTGGAAGTGAACCAGAAGTGCTCCGGCGGCGCCCAGTCGATGTTGCGCGCCTGTTCGACGTTGAAGCTCGTGAGATTGCGATGTGATTTCGCGGCAGTGTCGATGCGAACGACTTCGTTCGGATTGACCGAGGAGCCCCACTGCGCGACGAGCACCGGCGCCTTGTCGGCCGCACGCAGACCGCCGTACGCACCGCGCTCCGGACGGAGGAAGAGCTGCGCCGGGCCGCCGGTGGCGGGCACCGAGTAGATGTTGACGAGGCCGGAGTCTTCGGCGGTGAAGTAGATCGTGCGGCCGTCGCTCGAGACGACGAAGTTGCCGATGGAACGGTCGGTCTGCGCGACGACGCGCTCGTTCTTCATCGACGGCCAGTCGAAGGCGACGAGCCGCGTGAGGTTGTACGACTTTGCGTTGTTCGGATCGAGCGTGACGTACAGCGTTTTGCCGTCCGGGCTGAAGGTCGGGCTGCCGTAGCTGCCGGCGGTGGATGCGATGCGCTCCGGCTCCGCTTTCGACGTGCCGGCCGCGTTGACGCGATACAGGTCCCAACTCACCTCGGCAAATGCGGCCGTGTTGACGGCGGTGCTCGCCGCGAACAACACCCACTGTCCGTCCGGCGACCATTCGCCGTTCAGCGTTTCGGCGCCGCTGCCGCCACCGGTGCCGGCGAACCCCGCCTCGGCTACCAGCTTCGTGCCGGCCAGCAGGTCTTTGGTCGCACCGCCGTCGACGTTCGCAACGAGGATGTGCGGCTCGCGGTTCCGGTCGATCCACTTGTCCCAGGCGCGGACCGGGAACGAGTCGTAGATGCGGACGTTGTACTTGCGGTCTTTTTCCGCTTTCGCCGCCGCCTTCTGCGCTTCGTCGTCTTCCGCGTCGGGGAAGACGTTGCTGGCGAACAGCACGCGCTTGCCGTCGGGGCTGAACTTCGGCGCGCGCACGGCCTGCGAAACCTTCGTCAGGCGTTGCGCTTCGCCGCCGCCGGCGATGTCCATGATGTAGATCTGCGTGACTTCATCGGCGTCGCGTTTCGCGGCGAACGCGATGCGGCGGCTGTCGGGCGACCAGGACGGATCGCTCTCCCCCGCCTTCATCGACGTGATCTTGCGCGGTTGCGCGCTGCCGTCTGCAGGAACGAGCCAGAGATCGCTGGTCTGTTCTTTTTCGTCGTACGACGGCTCGGTGACGGGGAAGACGACCCACTTGCCGTCAGGGCTGATCGAAGGCGCGCCGACGCGCTTCATCAACCACATCGTTTCGTGCGTGAGCGGCTGTTTTTCGGCCGCCGACGCCACGACAGCGAGAAGGAGCAGAACGAGGGGAAGTGTGCGTTTGAGCATGCGGCCCGGATTCTATTGGAATGTGCCGCGGAAAGAGTCTTCGCGACGAGCTACAGCGGGAGCCGCAGAAGGAGAGGATCGGCGAGCTTCGCGATCGGCCAGATCGCCCCGGCGGTGAACGAGCGGAGGCCGGGATTGGCGATGAACCAGAGCTCGTCGCCGGCCACGACGCCGGTGGTCGGGAGCTCGAACGCGGCGTTCTTCGATTCGAGTACTTCCACCTGCCCGCTCGCCGGATCGACGCGGATCACGCGCGCTTTGCCGATGGCGTTCTGGATTCCGACGAGAAGGCCGCGATGCATCGTCAGCCCGTCGATGCCGTTCAACAGCGACTGCGACTCGATCTTCTGCGTGGCTTTTCCGTCGAGCGTCACCCGCGTGAGGCCGCGAAAGTCGGCGACGTACACCGACTGCGCATTCGCATCGACGACGATGCCGTTGGGAAACGCAAAGCCGGGCAGCCACTCTTCGAGCGCCGTCGCTTCGGGCGCGAGCCGCGCGACCTGATTCCGCACCGTGTCGGTAATGAGCAGCGTGCCGTCCGGCAGGATGGCGAAGTCGTTGAGGAACGACGGCGCTTCTTTCGAGCCCTGTGCGATGCGGCGGACGAGTTTCCCATCGCGCAGGTCGTACGCGAGAAGAACCGACTGTCCTTCCAGCTCGGGCGAGAAGCCGCGCATTTCCGGCGCGGTCGACGAGGCGACCCACAGCAGCCGGCGTTGCGCATCGACATGCACACCGAGTCCGCTGAGCATGCCGTCCTGCGCTTCGCTCGTGAAGTCGGTGACGCGGCCTTTGCGGTCGATGCGGACGACTTTGCGGCGATAGATGCTGGTGACGTAAAAGACGTCGTCGACCGGATCGTGCGTGATGCCTTCGGGGATGAGGTCGCGCTGATTGGCGAGCTTGAATGCGGCGCGTGCGCGATTGTGGCGCGGTTCACGCGCCTCGAGTTTCGCGAGGGCGGCGCGGACGTTCGGATGCGCGCCGGTATTGCGGAAGTCGTGCGGCGCGGCGCCATGCACCCATCCGAGCTCGTCGAGGCGCGAGAGCCATTTCGCGGCGTTCTCGGCGTCGTGGGCGCGGTCGTGATACTGCGCGAGGATGTAGATCCAGGGAGTATTCGTCGGCTGCTGCGCGACCCCTTCGCTGAGCTGTGCGATCGCGCCGAGGATCGCTTCGTCCGGCTTTGTGGCCGGAGCTGCGGCGGGAGGTCGCGGCGGCGCGGTGGCGCAGGAGAGGGCGGAGAACGCGAGGAAGAGAACGGCGGCGCGTTTCATTGCGCGCAAGTGTAGGGCCGGCTCGCGCCGGCCCCGTGACAGTTGCGTTACTGCGCTGTGCCTCGTCGTTACCGCGTTACTGCGCGCTGCCCTGCGGCTGCGCCTGGATGTGAATCTCGACGCGGCGATTCTGCTGGCGGCCTTCCGCGGTGTCGTTCGACGCCTTCGGACGCGCTTCGCCGTAACCGTAGACCGTGACCGCGCCCGAGCCGACCCCCTGGTCGATCAGATAATCGGCGACGTTCGACGCGCGCTGTTCGGAAAGGCGCTGGTTGTACTGATCCGACCCGGTCGCATCGGTGTGGCCTTCGACGACGATGCGGTTGTCCGGATACTGACGGAAGTTCTGCGCGAGCTCATTGAGCGTCGTGCGCGACGCGCCGCGCAGTGCGGCGGAGTTGTAGTCGAAGAGGATGTCGTTCGTGAGCCGGACCGAAATCTCTCCCTCGGACGGACGCGACACTTCGACGCCTTCGATCTGACGGAGCTCCTGCTCCTGTTTGTCCATGCGGCGTCCTGCTGCCGCACCGATTGCCGCACCGGTCGCAGCGCCGATGACCGCGCCCGTCCGGTTGTTGCCGGTCTGATTGCCGATGACGGCGCCCGCGACGCCGCCGAGGACGGCGCCGATC
This sequence comes from Thermoanaerobaculia bacterium, assembly GCA_036387295.1. GTDB lineage: Bacteria > Acidobacteriota > Thermoanaerobaculia > Gp7-AA8 > Gp7-AA8 > QHVT01. Next base: position 4,322 of record DASVUA010000480.1, read on the forward strand.
GCCGCGCCACGCTTGGTCTTCTTGTTCGGATCCGTGCTGCCGGCAGTGTCCGTGCTGGCGCAGGCAAAGGTGAATGCTGCGATGACTACGAGGATGAATCCCTTACGAAGCATGCTGTTCAAAACAACCTCCTAATGGTCGTGAAACAGGAACGACGCTCGTTCCCCGAGCGTCGTTCTTTCAACATCGATACCGGTTCACTGGCGGCATCCGGTGCATTACGCGTTGTTTGCGCGGATGTAGAGCTCGACGCGGCGGTTCTGCTGGCGGCCGCTCGCGCTCGAGTTCGACGCCTTCGGACGCGATTCGCCGTAGCCGACCGCGTCGATGCGCGAGCCGCGCACGCCGAAGTCTTCGAGGTAACCGGCCACCGCGCTGGCGCGGCGATCCGAGAGACGATCGTTGTACGAGTCGGAGCCGACCGAATCGGTGTGCCCCGCGACGACGATCGTGGTCTCACCATACTTGTTGAAGACGTCCGCCATTTCGCGGAGCTCGTCGCGCGAGCTGGAGCGGAGCGAGGCGGAGTTGAAGTCGAACAGGATCTCGTTGCGGACCGTGACCTTGAGCTCGTCCTCGTCCGTGCGGGCGACGTCGATGCCTTCGATCTGACGGAGCTCGCGCTCCTGTTTGTCCATCATGGCGCCGACGATGGCACCGGTGGCCGCGCCGACGACACCGCCGACGACTGCGCCGCGCTTCGCGTTTCCGGAGCCGCGGTTGTTGTGGATGATTGCGCCGGCAATCGCGCCGGCGACGCCACCGATGACTGCACCCTTCCGCGTCTTGTCACGCGACGTCGCGACGTCGGCTGCGAATGCGGTGGTGGCCATGAGGGCGATGAGCAAGCTGGCGATGAACTGTTTCATTTGGGTCTCCTTCGTTATCCTGCCTCCCCTATCGCAACCGGGCTGCCACTGCCACTTTACTTAAGTCGTTAAGTGGTGAGTCGCCGTTGTACGATGCGCGTGTGCCGGCCGAGCGCTCCCTTCGCACCGAATTGCGTAACCTGCTGCATTACGGCGACTTATCCTTCCGCGATTTCGTCGAGCTGGCCCTCTACCATCCTGAGTTCGGGTACTACGCGAGGGGGGTGAACCCGGTCGGAAAGGGGGGCGATTACGTCACCGCACCCTCGCTGAGCCCGGTATTTTCATGGTCCTTAGCCGGACTCTTCCGCGAATTCGTGCGCCGCAGCGAGGGCGCAGTGTGCTCGTTTGTGGACATCGGCTGCGGCGATGGCGGACTGGTCCGCGATGTTGCTCGCCACATCTCCGATCTGAACGCCCGCGTGTATGGCGTCGACCGTTCCCTCAACCGCGTTTCAGGTGAAGGAGTTACGTTCGTCCACTCGTTCGATGAAGTACCCCGCGACGGCGCGCACTTTGTGTTCAGCAACGAGCTCTACGACGCGATACCGTTCTCCCGCCTCGTGCAGCGCGGTGAGCATCTTCATGAGCTCTGGGTGGCCGAGCGCGACGGGGTGCTCGACTGGACCGAGCACGAGGCGGCGCCGCTGTTCGACGATTACTTTGCCGAGCGCGGCATCGAGCTGGCCGAGGGGCAGTTCGCCGATGTCGCCGTCGAGTGGGGAGCGTTGCACGGCGACATCCTGCGTCACGTCGAGCGCGCGCTCGTCGTCACCGTCGACTACGGCTACCCCGAGCAGAAGCTCTTTCATTCGCGCGTACGCCGGTTCGGAACCGCGGCGGCCTATTCGCGCCATCGCGTGCACCGCGATCTGCTCGCCGATCCGGGCGAACAGGATCTGACCGCGCACATCAACTTCACGGATCTCGAGCGCGCGGGCGAGCGCGAAGGCGCACAGACGCTCTTCTTCGATCGGCTGGCGAGGTTTCTCGTCTCGATCGGCATCACCGGCCACGAGCTGTTCCGGCCCGTTCATGAGATCGGGATTTCAGGAGCTGAGGAAGGATTGCTGCTCCTGCAGGCGCGTGAAGACGCGCGCCGGCTGGTCCTCCCCGACGGAATCGGCGAAGACCTGCGCGTGCTCGTGCAGGCGAAAAACATCGCCACCGCCGGCTGGAGCTTTCAAAAAGGGTTCTGACGATCGGGAGAGCGGCGACACAGCGGCGCCGCTCTCCCGATCATCTACTACTGCTTGATCACGCGCGGCGTGGCGAAGATCAGCTCTCCGTGCGGCGGGAGGTAGCCTTCGCTGCAGCGTTCGTTGCGATCGACGAGGCCGGCGCGCAGCAGCGGCGCTTCGATGTGCCGGATGAGGCAGAGCGAGTAGGGACCTGGCTCGAGCGGCCCGAGGACGAGCTGTCGCGGAGCGCCGCCCGCGCCGCCGCGGATCTGCGCCTGCATGCCGCGGATGTGCTCGCCGAGAAACTCGGTCGCGCCGGCGTGCTGAAGATACGGCTCGAGATCGTTGCTGGCGAGAGGGATCACCAGTCTCCCGCCGTGCTGCGTCACGCGGATCTGCAGCGGTCCGGTCGGAGCGCGCTGGCGGAACATGCGCACGTCGAAACCAGGCGCGCCGACGATCACATCGAGCTCGCGCGCCGCGCGCGGCGCAACCGCGCCGAACTCGCCGCGAAAGTTCGTCTCCGCCGGCATGATCAGTTGTTGCGGCACGTCGGTCGCGATCACCAGCACTTCGGCGCCGGGCACCGGTGCGGCATCGGAGCCGACGCGCCCTTCGATCTTCTGTTGTGAACGGACCACGAGGCGCAGCGGGTCTGGAGCGAGGTCGTCGGTGACCTTCGCCTGCACGACTTCGCTCTCGCCGAGAAACACCACCGCCTGCACGCGATACAAGGCCGGCTCGAGTCCGTGCACGACAAAGTAGCCGTCCTCGCCGACGTTGATCTGCACCAGTCTTTCCTCGGGCGAGGTGACGTTCACGATGCCCTCGGCGGCTTTGCCTTCTTCGTCGATCACGTAGCCGCTGAGCGTCGTGAACGGGATGTCGAGGTCGAGCGTCGCTTCTGCCGATTCGACACCGCGTTTCGGCTCGACGTCGTGAAACGTGTGACGCACGTACGGATCGCCGGACGTGACGACCACCTTCCACTTCACACCGTCGCGCTCCGGGAGATAGCCATCGAACTTTCCTTCGCGATCGGCGGTGAGCTCGATCGAACGAAAGTCCTCGCGCTCGAACTTCACGGTCGAGGGCAGAGCGCGGTCGCCGAGCGTGACGGTGCCGGTGACTTTGATCGCCGGCAGCGCGATGAGGACATCATTCGATTCGCCCGGGAGCGGGAGCTCGCGCGATGCCCAGACGCCGCCCTGATGTGAGCCGATCTCGACGGTGTACTGGCCCGAGCGAAGGGGCGGCGAGATCCATTCGCCCGCTTCGGTGGCGGGCGTTCTCGCGGCGAGCTCGTGCTCGCCTCCGGCGGCGGTGCGCTTCAACGTGACGCGCCAGCGCTCGTTCCACGGATCGAGCGGCGGTGTGACCGCGACGCGCAGCGACGACGGCGTTTCGAGGCGAAGCGGTTCGCGCAGTTCGGCGACGCTGCCGGCGATGACCACCACATGCACGTCGTCCGAAATGTGTTTGCCGACCGCGGCGCGAATCACGTAATCGCCGGGCGGCAGTCCGTCGAGATTGAAGTGGCCGCGTTTTCCGGCCCGGGCGACGTACCGGCCGAGCCCCGCGGCGTGCGGCGGAATGTCGGCGTCGGCGGGATTCGCAACCACCTGGATGGTCTCGCGCTCGCGGGGAGTGAGCTCGACGCCGCTGCCGACGAGCACGGTGCCGGTGAGCGAAGCGCCTTTCTCCAGCACGGCCGCGCCGAGGTTGGCGGGGGCCGCGGCGGTGACGGCGGTGTCCCAGTAATAGCGCGGCAGATAACCGGGAGCGCGCAGCCGCAAGTCCACCTGCCCGAGCGGCACGACACAGCGATACCTGGTCTCGGCTACAGAACAGAACACTTCATGCGACGGGAGCTGCGGAGGATCGGCCGCCGATTGAAAGCGCATGCGCAGGTCGGCCGGCGGGGTGCGCGAATCCTTCAATGCGATGGTGCCGGTGACGATGCCTGCCGGCCACAACTCGACGTCGACCACGACAGGAGCGGGTGTCGCGCCCGCGGCGGCCGCGGCCGGTTTCGCGTCGACGAAAAAGAACTGCGGCGCGTGCCACCACGCTTCGCTTTCGACCTGCAGTTCCCAGTGGCCGCCGGCGAGATCGAACAGCGCCGGGGAGGCCGGGTTGACGCGACGCTCGATCCGTTCGGCGCCGCTCGCCGCGGCGGGGACGAGACGCAACAGCACTTCGGCAGCGGGGGCAGCGGGCGCTGGCGCCGCGCCGCGCCGGGTGAAGGCGACGGACACCTCCGTCGCCTTCACCGGTGCAACCGCGAGCGCGAAGAAAAGCGCTGCGATGGCAGCTTTGGTGCGGATGTTCATCGGTAGTACTGGCAGGACCCGGTCGTCAACTTGGTTGCAGGGTCGCACTGACAGCCGCCGGCCATTGTGACGCTTGCACACAACTTCGCTTTCGTCACCGGATCGAGGACCGTCATCTGGCAGGTCTGGTTCAGCGAGCCCTTGGCGGTGCACTGCAGGTAGTTGTTGCTGTTGGCGTAGCAGGCTCGATAGGGATCGATACTGCCGCAGCCGTCGTCCGGTACCGTCTGGTTGAATGCTGTCGAAGCGATTTGTCGATTGCGTGCCGGCGCCGCGTACGCAGAGAAGCTCACCGTGAGCCCGAGGAGGAAAAGGGCAAATACTTTCTTCATAACGTCTCCTTCTGTTTGAGGTGCGCGTATTCTGCACACTAGATGGAATGACGTCAATAAGGAGAGGATAAGTGCCTGTTCCAGGAAACTGAAGGTTCCGCATTCGCCCCGGAGTGACGGACGGGAAGGTTTTGCTCCCTGGCACCTTCGAGAGAGAGGAAGCCGCGAGAAGAAACGGTCTTTGGTGGAGCGGCGGGCTTTAGCCCGCCGAGCATTGACCGG
>DASVUA010000481.1:0-3582 GCA_036387295.1 Thermoanaerobaculia bacterium
AAGAGCCCGCCGCTCCACCAAACCCCGCTTTGCGCTTCGTTCGCTCTCTCCCGCGTCACAGCGGGAAAGAGTTGGATCTCTCCTGAGCCTCACGCAATCCGCGCATCTCGCCTCGTCCTAGTGGAGCGGCGGGCGTCAGCCCGCCGACAGCAAAGAGAAGCTCGGCGGGCTAAGAGCCCGCCGCTCCACCACTGCGGACGGAGGCATGCACGCCGCGCCACTTCGCCTAGAATCACCCGTTCATGCTCGACGTCGTGTTGCGGGATCTCGCGTTCGGGTACGACGGCGGGTTTGCGTTGCGCGGCGTGAACGTCACGTTTGCGCGCAGCACACACACGGCTGTGATCGGCGCGCCTTCCTCCGGCGCCTCCACGCTCCTGCGACTCATCGACGGAACGCTGCGCCCGCACGCCGGTGACGTCATCCTCGGCCAGCGGCGCGCGAACGACATCAAAGCCTCGCGGCGTCCGTTGCTTTCGGTCGGCGCGGAGCTCGATGTCCCGCAACGGTGGAGCGTGCAGCATGCGCTCATCGCCGCCGTTCGTACGCGCTCGCTCGATCGTGAAGACCGGCATCGCGAGTACGAGCTCGCGATCGAGAAGTGGTCGCTCGCGCCGCTGCTCGAGCGGCGCATCAGAACGCTGTCGTCGACAGAAGCGCTGCGCGTGCAGCTCGCGCGCATCGAGTTGCTGCGGCCTGCGGTGCTGATCGCAGACCGGCTGCTCGAGCGCGCCGGCGCCGCCGCGCGCACGGCGCTCGCCGATCCGTTCTATCGGACGATGCGCGTCTTCGGCACCACGGTCATCACCGTCCCCGCCGCGCGCGACGAGCTCGCGTACAGCGAACACGTCGTGGTGCTGAGCGGCGGACGCATCGTGCAGAGCGGTGTGACGTCCGAAGTCTTCGCGCAGCCGGCGGATGATGCCGCCGCCATCGCCACCGGAGACGTCGACATCATTCCGGTCACCATCCGCGGTAAGGTCGTCGAATCGGTGATCGGCGCGTGGGAGGTCGATCCCGCACCGTTTCAGGGGAGCGGCGTCGCACTGGTCCGCCCGGCCGACTTTACGCCGCCGCGTCCAGGCGAAGATTCAGAGTTCGTCTTCGGCGTCGAAGAGGCAGGTTTTACCGACGGGCGCTGGATCGCGCGCGGCATGCTCAGCGGCGGCGTCACGATTCGGGTCGAGCTTCCCCGCGGGACGGCCGTACACAAAGGCAGAATGATGGCGTTACGGTACGACCCGAAACGCTTTACGCTCCTGCCGCGCGACCTCGCACCATTGCAGCCGACGGTGCCGACCGACGTCGTTCCGCCGATGCGCGAGAGTCGTTGACTCCGGCAAGCCGCTTGCAGCGCTCGGTCAAGAATCGCCTGGTGGGAGTCGCCGTTGATCAAAGCTCGAAGGGCCCCGGTCAAGCTTCGCAAATTGCTCGTCATCGATGATGACGAGAAGCTCGTCGGCTACTACCGCGAGCTCCTGACGCCGTACGGCTTTCAGGTGCTGATCGCGTTCGACGGCGAGGCAGCGATCCCGCTCGTCGACGCCAATCCCGACATTCAGCTCGTGATCCTCGACCTTTCCATGCCTCGCATGGATGGACGGGAGTGGCTGCGGTGGTTCCGGACCAAGCAGGCGGAGTCGCCGGTGATCGTGATCAGCGGCTACAAACTCGATGCGGCCGACGCCGACCTCCAGCCGGCGGTCGTGCTCGAGAAGCCGTTTCATGTCGCCGAACTGCTCGACATGGTTGGCCTTTTCTGCGGACTCGGCACCCCGATCGCCGAGATGACCGACGCGACGACGTCGTGAAACCGCGCGAGTCTTAGAACGCTGCGACCATCGTCTTGCAGGCGTCGACCTTCTTGAGGTCGAGCTGCAGCGATGCGAGCGTCTGCGTGATCTCGATGCGCACCGGAATGCGGCGCGCGTCGTTCGTGAGGAACACCTTCACGCCGCCCGGCCACTTCTTCCCGCCCGGCGCGTCGATGATGTCGAAGCCCATCGCCGAAACCGCCTTGCCGTCGACCGTGAAGTTCTTCCGCTCGGCGGGACGGAACACGACCGGGTACTCCTTCCCATCCGAGAAAATGCTCGTCTGGATCGGCTTCGTGATCGCGCCGGCGTTGGTGCGGAGAAAGTGAATCGCCGTCAGGATGTCGCGGAACTGATCGGCTTCCGGCAGCTTGCGCACGCGGTTCTCGACCTCTTCCGGCGTTTCCTTGCGAATGCGCGCGAGACCTTTGACGTAATCGAAGACCGTCCGCTCGTTGCGCGCTTTGTTGCCCCATGAGTAGCCGTGATACGTCATCAGCGTCTTGCCGCCGCGCGTATCCATGTCGGATTCGTACTCGTAGAACCCGCCTTTGCGGCCGTTCGGAGCGGTGATCAGCAGCTCGCTGTGAATCGTGTCGCCATACGTCGTCTTCAGGTTCCCGACCCCGCTCGTCGGAAAGACGAGCCCGGCGAGGAAACGGACGCCGCCGCGGAGACGCCAGGAGTAGTTGAACTCCTCGATGTTTCCAGGCGTATTGCATTTCACCTCGGCAGCGAAAGCGGAAGCGGACACGACCATCACCAGAGCAGCGACACCGATTCTCCGAATAATATTCATGGTTGCGCCTCTCAACACGACCTCGATGGCCGTTATTCGCCGCCGCGTCCGCTGGCGGCGCGTCAGACCGAAACGGCCATCCCGCTCAGCGCCTGTTCGACTTCGTCGATGACGTAGTCGGGAGTGGAAGAGCCCGCCGTCAGGCCGACCACGTTCGCTCCCGCCACCCACGCGGGGTCGATGTCGCTCGCACCCTGCACGAGATACGACGGCTTCGCCTCGCGGCAGATGTCCCAGAGGTGCTTGGTGTTGGCGCTTTTGGTTCCACCGATGACGATGATCACGTCGACTTCCGGATCGGCGGCCAGGACCTTCGCCGCATCCTGATTTTCCTTGGTGGCGTAGCAGATCGTGTCGCCCCGCTCGACGCCGCGCGCCCTTCGCTCGATGGTCTGCACGACGTCCTCGAAGTCTTCGGCGTTGAGGGTGGTCTGATAGAAGATCTTGATTCGCTCGTATCGCGACCAGTCGATCGTCTCCGCTTCGTGGAGCTTGGAAACGATGTGATAGCGCGACGGGTCGAGATCGTTCGTGTAGCCGATGACCTCGCGATGCTTCGGGTCGCCGATGAAGACGAGATGAAAGTCGTCGGCGAGCGCTTTCTTCGCCTCGCGGTGAATGTCGTAAACGAACTTGCAGGTCGTATCGAGGATCTGCAGCCCGCGATCGCGGGCCGTGTCGTGGAACGATGGTGGAACACCGTGCGCCGAGAAGACGATGGTCGGCTCTTCCGCCGCCGCGATCTCGTTGATGGTCCGCACGCCGAGGCGCTCCATCTCCTCGACCACCCGCTCGTTGTGCACCACCTGCCCCAGAATCGCGCCACGGCCGCCCCCCGCCGCAAACCGCTTGACCTTCAGGTCAGCAATGCGGACACCGGAGCAGAAACCGTACTTGGCTGCGCGCTTTACTTTCATGCGCCACGTTAACGCGACACGAGCGGGGCGCATTCTAACGGGTGCGGGGGCG
>DASVUA010000482.1:0-3515 GCA_036387295.1 Thermoanaerobaculia bacterium
CGCGGCGAAGAACGTCGATCACAGTGCACATGCAGGGATGAATCACAACGCGGCGACGAACGTCGATCACAGTGCACATGCAGGGATGAATCACAGTTCGACAACGAACGTCCACCACAGTGCACATGCAGGCATGAATCACAGCGCGACGACGAACGTCGATCACAGTGCACATGCCGGGATGAATCACAGTGCGACGAAGAACGTCGATCACAGTGCACATGCGCAGGTCCAAACGCAGACGCCTGTTCCTGCGACGCACGACCATTCCGCGATGAATCAGGCACCTCCGGCCGCCGATCCGCACGCGCATCACCGTGCACGCGGCGCAGCGCCGGCCACGGCCGCCCACGGCACTGCTGCCGATCTCACGCGCGTCGCGCCGGCGTTGCGGCCAGATCCGTTCGACGCACCCGCTCCCAGCGCGGTGGCGGAGGCGCAGAAGGCGCGAAGCGGCGGCGGCCATGACTCTCATGACGACCATCCTCCTCAATGAAATGAAGCAGGACAGAACGATGAAGCAGAGCACCATTTTTCTCAGCGCGCTGGCCATGACGCTCGCTTCGTGCGCGAGCGTGCCGCGGAACGCGGGCGCGGATGCCGTGCAGCAGGCCATCGCGCAGCGCGGCGGCCTGGCCATCGAATGGAACGCGCAGCCGGCCGGCACCGACGACGAACGCGTCGCCACGATGCTGCAGGACGAGCTGACGGCCGACGAAGCGGTGGCGATCGCGATGCTCAACAGTCCGCGGCTGCAGGTGGAGCTGGCGGAGCTCGGCATCGCGCGCGCCGACCTCGTCGAGGCGAGCACGATCGCGAATCCATTGTTCGAATTCGAGCTCCGGCTTCCCGGCGATCCATACCGCCCCTACGAGCTGCTCGTCGCGCAGACGCTGGTCGACCTCATCCAACTGCCGCGCCGCCGCGCGATCGGCCGTAGCGCATTCGATGCGGCGCAGATGCGCGTCTCCTCACAAGTGCTGCGGTTTGCGGGCGATGTGCGGACGGCGTACTACGACTACCTCGCGGCGACGCAGCACGTCGCGCTGAGCCGGACCAGCGCGGAAGCGGCGCAGGCGGCGGCGGAGGTCGCGATCAAGCAGCACCGCGCCGAGACCATCACCGACCTCGATCTCGAAAACGAGCAGGCTCTGTACGAGCAGGCGAAGCTCGATCTCGCACGCGCCGAGCAGCGCGTCGTGCTGTCGCGCGAAGCGCTGGTGCGGGCGATCGGCCTGCGCGGCGAGAGTGCGCAATTGCGCGTGCCGGCCGCGTTTCCGGCATTGCCGCCGTCGGAGCTCGAACAGCAGCAGCTCGAACAGCTCGCCGCGACACAGCGGCTCGACCTCGAAATCGCACGCCGCGAGCTGGAGCTGGCACGCCAGACCGTGCCGCTCTCCCGGCTCGCGGCCCTGGGCGAGATCACAGTCGACGTGCATTACGAGCGCGAGCCGGACGGCGCGCGCACGGCCGGCCCCGGGATCGAACTGCCGATCCCGATCTTCAACAGCGGCCGCGCGGCGCGAACGCGTGCCGAAGCGCGCTATCTGCAGGCGCGCCATGCCGTGCATGCGCTCGAGAACGAAACGGCGTCGCAGCTGCGCGCCGCACGCGCGACGCTCGCGGAAGCACGCGCGCGGGTCGAGTATTACCGCGATGTCGTCGTGCCGCGCCGCACGCGCATCGTCGAGCTGACGAAGCTCGAGCACAACGCGATGCTCGTCGGCGTGTTCCAGTTGCTGCAGGCGCGGCAGAACGAGATGCAGGCACGCCGCGACTTCATCGAAGCGCAGCGCGAGTACTGGACCGCGCGTACCGATCTCGATCGCGCGTTGCAGGGCGTCGCGAGCGACAGCGGATTCACTCCCGCCACCGGCCAGGGGCAAGGGAAAAACGCCAACGTTTCGCGAGGGGATCACTAATCATGGCCGTTTCACGCCGCAGTCTTCTTTTCTCCAGTGTCGCCGGTGCCGTCGCCGGCCTCCTCGGCGGCAAGCGCGCCGACGCCGCCATCAACCGGCAGCCGGGCGAGAGCGGCCCGCCGCCGAAACCGCTGCGCTCGCGCAGAAGCAGCGGACGCGCACCGGTCATCACGCCGAACGGCACCTCGCTTCCCTTCCGCATGGTCGACGGCGTGAAAGAGTTTCACCTCATCGCCGAGCCGGTGCGGCGCGAATTCGTGAATGGTCTGAACGTGAATTGCTGGGGCTACAACGGCGTCACGCCCGGCCCGACCATCGAAGCATTCGAAGGCGATCGCGTGCGGATCTTCGTCACGAACAAATTGCCGGAAGGGACGTCGGTGCACTGGCACGGCATGATCCTGCCGAACGGCATGGACGGCGTCAGCGGCCTCAATCAACCGAAGATCGAGCCGGGCGAAACGTTCGCGTACGAGTTCACGCTGCGCCAGACCGGGTCGCTGATGTACCACCCGCATTTCGACGAGATGACGCAGATCGCGCTCGGGATGCACGGGTTCTTCATCATCCATCCGCGCGACGCGAGCGTCCGCCGCGTCGATCGCGATTTCGCGATCTTCCTCAACGAGTGGTTCATCAAGCCGGGTACCGCGACACCCGATCCGACCGTGATGCTCGACTTCAATACATTCACGATGAACAGCCGCGTGTTTCCCGGCACCGAGCCGATGCTCGTCCGCACCGGCGATCGCGTGCGCATCCGCCTCGCGAACCTCACCATGGACTCGCATCCGATTCACATCCACGGTCATTCGTTCTACGTCACCGGCACCGACGCCGGACCGATTCCGGAGACCGCCTGGTGGCCGGAAAACTCGGTGAACGTGCCGGTCGGAACGACGCGCGACATCGAGTTCACCGCCGACAATCCAGGCGACTGGGCGTTCCACTGCCACAAGACCCATCACGTGATGAATCAGATGGGCCACGACCTCCCGAACCTACTCGGCATCGACCCGGCCAGCACCCAGCAGCGCCTCAATGAGCTGGTCCCCGGCACGATGGTGATGGGAACAAACGGAATGGGCGAAATGGCCGAGCACCAGGGCGCAATGCCGATGCCCCGCAACAGCATCCCAATGCTCGGCGGCCAGGGTCCCTACGGCCCCATCGACATGGGCGGCATGTTCACCCTGGTCAAAGTCCGCGACGACATGGATTACAACCAGGACCCCGGCTGGTACACGAAAGGCCCGAGAGCCTGGCGCGTCGATCCAAAGACGTAAGGTGGAGCGGCGAGAGCGCTGCATGCATCGCTTGGCCGTTCGCCCGACTGAGAGCTCACCGTATTAACGCCGCCTTCGTTCAGTGGAGCGGCGGGCTTCAGCCCGCCGACGATTGCTCGGCGGGCTAAAGCCCGCCGCTCCACCAAACGTGCGTTTGCGCGAGATGCATGCGCAACGTCAACGCGCGTGCGCAGTTCCTACTTATGCATGTTCTTCGTCTTCGACCGACTGAAACCTCGTCGTTTGAACGGCGCCTTTCGTTTAGTGGAGCGGCGGGCTCTTAGCCCGCCGAGCAATCGAATAGGTC
>DASVUA010000483.1:0-1680 GCA_036387295.1 Thermoanaerobaculia bacterium
CGGGCGGCACATGCGCGGCGAGATTGTCGAGAACCACCGCAACCGGCACGCGCGTACCGGCCACACACGCCTGGCCGTGACAGACATTCGGATCGACGGAGATGAGGTTTCGCCAGTCCATCCGCCTATTCTAACGGCGCCGAACGCGCCAGCTCACGCCGCTGCGCGCACGTCGAGTTTTTCGAGATCGGCGAGCAGCGCGCCGGCGTCGGCGTAACGGGACGAGGGATTCTTTTCGAGGCAGCGCATCACGACGTCGTTGAGGTCGCGGCCGATGTCGGGGCGTACTTCGATCGGCGGCTTCGGCTTTTCTGTGATGTGCGCGGCGAGCACGCCGGTCAGCGACGACGATTCGAATGGACGATGCCCCGCGAGCAGCTCGTAAATCAGCACGCCCATGGAGTACACATCGCTGCGCGGGTCGAGCTGTTTTCCCTGCACCTGCTCGGGACTCATGTAATGCGGCGTGCCGATGATGAGGCCCGCCTGCGTCACCCCTTCCGGCGCTTCCGCCAGGCGCGCGATCCCGAAATCCATCAGCTTCACTTCGCCCTTCGCGTCGATGAGCACGTTCTGCGGCTTGATGTCGCGATGGATGATGCCCTGCTCGTGTGCGGCCTGCAGGCCGCGGCAGATCTGCCGCGCGATGCCGACCGATGCGCGCGAAGGCATCTGCCGCTGCGGCGCTTCGTCGAGCAGCTCGGAAAGCGTGTAGCCGCGCACGAACTCCATGCTGATGAAGTAGACGCCTTCCGCTTCGCCGTAGTCGTACGTGCGCAGCACGTTGCGGTGCGTGATCTTGCGCGCGAGGCGGATTTCGCGCTTGAACCGTTCGAGATCTTCCGGCGACCGCGTCATGACATCGCCGGGCAGCGTTTTGATCGCCACCACTTCGTCGAGCTGCGTGTCGACAGCTTTGTAGACGACGCCCATGCCGCCGCGCCCGAGGATCTGCTCGATCCGGTAACGGTTCGCGAAGGCGTGACCGACGGAGAGATCGGCCTGCGGCGCGGTCTCTCCCGCCGCGGTGGAATCGAGTCGCAGCGTCGCCATCGATGCGGACGTGAGCGAGCGCATCGTGCCGGTCGTCAGGCTGACGAGCGGCAACGCGGCCACGGGCAACACATTCGGCAGCCATTTGAGACGCACTTCTTCGCGCGTCGCGCTCTGGAGCACGTCGCCCGCCGCCTGCGCCGTTTCGTACGAGATGTAGGCGACGCCGTTCGGAGCGTGCCAGGCGAAGAGCAGCGCGAGCAGCGGTGCATTGCCGACGATGGCGAGACCGCTGTCCGCGTCGAGCGTCACGGAGCCGGTGACGAATTCGCCGGTCGCGATGCCGACGCCGAGGGACATCGCATTCGCGCCGAGCTGCAACGCCAGCTCTTCGTTGATCGCACGCGCGGCGCGGATCGCATGGATGATCCCGCGGTCGCCGCGAAACACGGAGATGAGCCGGTGCCCGTTGATCTCGCGCACCTCGCCGTCCTGGCGCTCGACCTCTTTTTCCTGCAGGCGCATCGCCCGCTCGACGGTGGCGATCACGCTCGCTGCATCGCCGTCCCCGACCGTGGCGGGAAGTCCGCGCAGGTCCGTCACGAGGATCGTTCCTTCATCCAGCGTCGCCGCCTCGGCCGGACGATGGTGTTGCGCATCTTCGTTCGCGCGGTCGGCCATCTGCGT
>DASVUA010000484.1:0-3189 GCA_036387295.1 Thermoanaerobaculia bacterium
CCTCGATCTGGCGCGAGGCCGTCACCGTCTGGCGAAGCGGGAGGCGCATCGGAAGACGGCGTTCCATGAGGCGGTCGACTTCTTCGAAGCCGGTCTTCGCCGCGAACTGCAATCCCCACGGAAATGCGAGCTGCCGGCTTCCGCCGAGCTCCGAGATCACGTCCACTTCCACATTGGCAGGGAACCGTTCGCCTTCGACTTCCATCATGATCGAGTACGTCGCGTGCAGGCGATGCTCGTTTGCGGAACGATCGGTCTGGACCATGGGATTCGAAGCCGTTGCCGCGCCGCTCAGTCCGCGTGTCGTACTGAGATGACCGCCCAATGGTTTGCCCGGCCGCTGCGACCACGTTTTGCGCGCGTGATCGAGCACGATGATCTCCCCGCCCGCTTCCCGCGTAATGACGGAAGTATTTGCATTGAACAGCGGATGATTTCCTTCTGTAATGTCAATGCGCGAACGGTCGCGCTCGATCGTCAATTTTCCGCCATAAGAATAGGCAGGTGACGAGAGCACGGTCCTGAAGTCGCATCGGACGCCGGCAGAAACGGACAGCGGCAACAATACGGCGACGAAAACCGCGAGCCGGCGAATATTCATGGGAGAGGTGATTATAGTGGCAACATCCAATCATGAACGCACGCACAGTTGCCCTCGCACTGTTTGTCACCGTTTTGAACGCGTCCGTCGCACCCGCACAGCAGACGTCTTTCAGCGAGACGGTGGAAGTGCGGGTGACGAACGTCGAAGCCATCGTCACGGATAAAAGCGGCAAGCCGGTTCCGAATCTGACGAAAGACGATTTCGAGATTTACGAGAACGGAGTCCGCCAGCAGATCTCGAATTTCGCGGAGATCCGGGAGAACGTGCCCTCCGGCACACTCACCGCCTCGGCGCCCGCGGCGACGCCGGCGGAGACGCCGCGCGACACGCGGCCTCGCATCATCACCGTCTTCATCGACAACGCGACGCTCGAGATGGCGAATCGCAATGCCGTCCTCCCGCAGCTGCGCGAGTTCCTGGCGACGAACGTCCGTCCCGGAGACGGCGTCGCGATTTACATCTGGGGGAACGGGCTCACGGCGCATCTCGAGCTCACCGACGACGCCGCCGCCATCAGCAAAGCGCTCGGCACCATCCACTCCGCGGCCGCGCGCGGCGGTCAGAACTGGCGGCAGGAGTTCGAGCGAGAGATCACCGACCTCATCGCGTTCAACAATCCGGACAAGCCGAGCATGCAGCAGGGAATCAGCATCGCCGCGGCGTACGCCGCACGCGGCACGCTCGAAACGCGGCAAAAGTCAGAAGCCCTCAAGAGCGTCATCTCCTCGCTGCGGGGCGTCGACGGCCGCAAGGCGCTCGTGCTCGTGACGCAGCAACTCTCCACGAATCCCGGCGAAGAGACGTTCTACTTTCTCGAAACGATGGAGGAGCACTTCCTCAACCCCGAGATGCTCCGTCCGCAGAGTGAATCGCGTGCGTACGTCGTGCAGGATCTCGCGAAGAACCTCGCGGCCGCAGCGAACAGCGCGGGCGTGACGCTCTACCCGATCAACGCGCGCGGCATGGCCACCGACAGCGTGTTCAGGGATTCCTCGCAGCCGGCGTTCCTCGCGACGAAAACCTCGGCTCACACCGACACCTCCACCGCCACCATGCACGCCATCGCAGAAGACACGGGCGGCAAAGCGACGGCCGGCTCGTCGAACTGGAAGCTGGCGTTCGACACGATCTCGAACGATCTCGCGGTCTACTACTCGCTCGGCTATCGCACCTCCGGCGAGCGCAAAGACCGGATGAAGAAGGTCGAGGTCCGGCTGAAAGACCGGCGTCTGCACGTGCGCACGCGGAAATCGATCGTCGAGCAGACCGCGTCCACCGAGATGAGCGACGCCGTGACGTCGAGCCTGTTCCACGCTCGCACGCACAACGACCTCGGCGTCAAAGCGTCGATCGGCACCGCCTCGCCGGCGGGTGAGAACCTCGTGCATCCACTGACGATCTCGATCCCCACCTCCACCCTCACACTCATCCCGGACGGGACCGATCTCGTCGGCAACTTCTCGGTCTTCGCGGCGTTCCTCCGCGCCGACGGCGCCGTCTCGCGCGTGGGCAAACAGACGCACCAGTTCCGCTTCCCCGCCGCCGCCCTCGCGCGCCGCAAACAGGTGACGGTGAAACTCGACGTGACCGCCGACGCTCGCGTCGGAGCAATCTCCCTCGGAGTCATGGACGAAGCTTCGCGTGCGACAGGCTTCGCGCTCATCAAGCTTCCGCCCGCAACGAAGACAGGATCGTAATGATGAAAAGAATAGTGGCCGTCTCCCTGCTCCTGCTCTCCTTCCGCACGGCACACGCGCAGTTCGGCGAGACCGTCGAGGTGCGCGTCACGAACGTCGAGGTGATCGTCACCGACAAGGCCGGCAAGCCGGTCCCGGGTCTCACCAAAGAAGATTTCGAGGTGTACGAGAACGGCGTCGTGCAGGAGATCACGAACTTCGGCGAGATCGGGCAACAGGTTCCGTCCGGAACGTTGACCGCCGTTGCCGCGGACACTCCGGCCGCCGAGCCGGTTGCACGCGACATCCGGCGCCGCCTGATCTCGATCGTCATCGACAACGCGTCGCTCGACACTGGCAATCGTGCCGCGGTGCTTCCGCTGTTGCGGCAGTTCCTCGCCAATAACGTCCGGCCAGGCGACGGCATCGCGATCTACTCGTGGGGCGACAGCCTGAACGTGCAGCTCGAGCCGACCAGCGATCCGACGGCGATCGCCGCCGCTGTCGACAAGCTCGCCTCGCGCACCGCCAAGATCGGGTCATGGCGTCAGGACTTTCACAACGAGATCGACACGCTGATCGCCGCGTACAAGGGGAGGAACCCGCCGGAGAAGCCGGCGATGCGCGACGCGCTCAGCACCGCGTACGGCTACGCCGCGCGGGGCTCCTCGGACATGCGGCAGAAAGTCGCCGCACTCAAGAGCGTCATCGCGTCGCTCCGCGGGATCGAGGGGAGAAAAGTTCTCGTGCTGCTGACCGAATCGCTGTCGACCAATCCGGCCGAGGAGACGTTTCATTACCTGCATTCCATTCGCCAGGAATTCGCAGGCGGAGAGAACCTCAATCCGTTCGCCGAATCGCGTGGATATAACCTGAACGGAATGGCGAATGAGCTCTCGGCGGCGGCGA
>DASVUA010000485.1:0-4520 GCA_036387295.1 Thermoanaerobaculia bacterium
ATCCTGGTCAACAACGCCGGAACGAACATCCGCAAGAAAGCGCTCGAGTACGACTACGACGAATACGTCCGCGTGCGCGAGACGAACATGGATTCCGTGTTCGAGCTTTCGCGCCTCGCGCATCCGCTGCTGCGGGCGAGCGGCGAGGCGAGCGTGATCAACATTGTTTCGGTCGCCGCATTTCGCCACCTCGGCACGGGCGCGCCGTACGCGATGACGAAAGCGGCGGTCGCGCATCTGACGCGGGCGCTGGCGGCCGAGTGGGCGAAGGACGGGATTCGCGTGAACGCGATCGCGCCGTGGTACATCCGGACGCCGCTCGCCGAGCCGGTGCTGACGGATCCGGTGCGGCTCGAGAAGATCCTCGCCGTCACGCCGATGGGGCGCATCGGGGAGCCGGAGGAGGTCGCGTCGCTGGCCGCCTTTCTCTGCATGCCGGCCGCGAGCTACATCACCGGACAATGCGTCGGAGTGGACGGCGGGTTCGAGGTCTCGGGCGTTTTCTGAGGAACCACGGAAAAATGTGAGGCGGGCTCTTTCTCGACCGATAACTGGCGGAACGGTAGAGCCGCTGCTATATTGCGCCATTCATTTTTCAGCCCACGCGGTCCGGAGATGATCATTAATGGCTAAGGCGCAGGGGAAGAAGGCGGTCGCCGCAGGGAAAAAGGCGGCGAAGAAGGTCGCGGCTCGCGTCAAGAGCGCGGCCGGAACGGCAAAGAAGAAGGCCGTTCCCAAAAAGTCCGCAGCGCCTCCGAAACCGGCGAAGAAAGCTGCCGCGAAACCGGTGAAGCCGCCCGCCAAGAAGGCCGCACCGAAAGCAGCGAAACAGCCTGCCAAGGCCGCGAAAAAAGCCGCGAAAGCGGTGAAGGCCGTGGCGAAAAAAGCGGTGGCGAAGGTCGCGAAGACCGCCGCGAAAGCGAAGAAAGCCCCCGCCAAGGCGGCTGCGAAGAGCGTCAAGACGGCGAAAAAAGCGGTGAAAGCCGCAACGAAGCCGGTCGTGAAGGCGGTCACCAAAGCGGCGGCCAAAGTGGCCGAAAAAGCCCCGGCCGCCAAGGCGGCGAAATCTTCCGCCAAATCGGCGCCGAAGGCTCCGGCACAGACCACCGCGTTGAAGGTGGTTCCGAAGGCGCTGCCGCCGGCGGACGCAAAACCGGCCGCTCGCGCTGCCACGCCGCCCGCGGCCGTGACGCCGCCGGCCGCACCGGCCGCTCCTGTCGCGGCGCGCGCACCGGAAGCGGAGAAGAAACGCGGCCGCCGTCCTCGCCCGCGGGTGACCTCGAGCGGCACTCCTGTCGCGGCGTGGCTTTCGAGCGAGAAACCGCGCCCTGCTTCGTTCATCCCCGCTCCCGCCCGCGCGGAAGCGCCGTCCGCGGTGGCCGCACCTCCTGCTTCGTCGGATCGCCTCATCCGCCCGGACGACGTCGATCATCCGGCCGTCCGCACGGTGCCGGTGCGCATCGACGTCGAGCAGGGTGCCGGCCGCTATTACGTGATCGCCAATCCGATGGAAGTGACGGTTCGTGCAGCCGAGGGGATCGAGTGGGATTTCCGCTACCTCGGTGGTGCCGACGTCGCGGTCGAAGAGATCGTCATCGAATTCGAAACGCCGTCGCCCTTCGTCGAGTCGGTCTTCCGCACCCGCAAACCGGGCGGCGCGCGCCCGCATCGCCAGCTCTCGAACGGCGCACTCCCCACCGCCGCCGGCAAGCGCATTCAGTACGTCGTCCGCGCAATCAACCAGTTCGGAACCGAGCTGGCGAACACGCGCATCTGGGTGACGATTACCGCTTAGGTCGGAGTGGATCGAGGATTGAGGAGAGTCATCCTCGATCCACAATCTTCCCATGCTGTTCCTGCAGCGCGGCGAAGGTGCTCACGCCGTCTTTCAGCGAACGGATTCCTTCGACGCAGGCGGTTGCGGCGGTGAGGGTGGTGATGCAGGGGATGTTCATCTGCAGTGCGACGCGGCGGATGTAGGTGTCGTCGACGAAGGCTGATTTGCCGAACGGCGTGTTGATTGCGAGTGCGATTTCGCCGTTGATCATCAGGTCGACCACGTTCGGCCGGCTTTCGTGAACCTTCGGAACGATGTCGGCCTCGACGCCGTGCTTCATCAGGAACTCGCGCGTGCCGCCGGTGGCGATCAGGCGAAAGCCGAGCGCCGAGAGCTCGCGCGCGAGGTTCACGACGTGCTGGCGCTTGTCGTTGTCGTTGATGGAGATGAACGCCGTCCCTTCGAGCGGCAGCCGCACTCCGGCGCCGAGCAGCGCTTTCGCGTAGGCCTCGCCGAACCTGGGAGAGCTGCCCATCACTTCGCCGGTCGATTTCATCTCCGGCCCGAGGAGCGTGTCCTCGCGCGGGAAGCGATTGAAGGGGAACACGGGCGCTTTGACGAAGTAGCCGTTCACCTGCGGCTCGCTCGTGAGGCCGAGGGAACGGAGCGAGTGGCCAGCCATCACTTTTGCCGCCAGCTTCGCGAACGAAACGCCGGTCGCCTTCGACACGTACGGCACCGTGCGTGAGGCACGCGGATTCACTTCCAGCACGTACAGCTCGCCGTTCTGAATCGCGTACTGCACGTTCATGAGGCCGATCACGTTCAGCGCTTTCGCGAGATCGACGGTGAGGCGGCGAATGCGGTCCTGATCGCGGCGGCCGATGATGTACGGCGGAATGACGGTCGTCGAATCGCCGGAGTGAATGCCGGCCAGCTCGATGTGCTCCATCACGCCGGCCACGATGACATCGGTGCCGTCGGAGAGCGCGTCGACGTCGATCTCGATCGCGTCTTCAAGGAAGTGATCGACGAGGATCGGATGGCCGGGCGCCGCTTCGACGGCGCGCTGCATGTAGCCGCGCAGCGTTTGCTCGTCGTAGACGATCGCCATCGCGCGGCCGCCGAGGACGTACGAAGGACGGACCACGACCGGATAGCCGATGCGTTGCGCGACGGCGAGCGCTTCCTCTTCGTTGAGCGCCGTGCCGTTCGCGGGGACGAGAATGTCGTGCTTGCGCACGAGCTCACCGAAGCGTTCGCGGTCTTCCGCGATGTCGATCGAATCGACCGACGTGCCCCACATCGGCACGCCCGCGTCGGCGAGCTGTTTCGCCAGTTTCAGCGGCGTCTGCCCGCCGAACTGCACGATCACCCCGACCGGTTTCTCGAGCTCCACGATCTCGAGCACATCTTCGAGCGTGAGCGGCTCGAAGTAGAGCCGGTCCGACGTGTCGTAGTCGGTCGAGACCGTTTCCGGATTGCAGTTGACCATGATGGTCTCGAACCCGATCTCGCGCAGCGCGAACACCGCGTGCACGCAGCAGGTGTCGAACTCGATCCCCTGGCCGATGCGATTGGGACCGGAGCCGAGGATGATCACTTTTTTCCGATCGGTCGGATCGGCCTCGTTCTCGATTTCGTACGTCGAGTAGAGGTACGGCGTCGTCGCTTCGAACTCGGCCGCGCAGGTGTCGACGCGCTTGTAGACGGGACGCAGCCCGAGCGCGTGACGCTCCGCACGAACGTCGTCCTCGCTGCGATTGGTGAGCTTCGCGAGCTGGCGATCGGAGAAGCCGTTGCGTTTGAGGTTGAGGAGAAATCTCGTGGTCGCGTTTTCCAGTGTCATCCCGCGCTTCAGCGCGGGATCCCCCTCCGAACGGCCACGCTGCTGCTCGTCGGCGGGGGATTCCGCGCCAAGGCGCGGAATGACACCATGAGGAGCAGTCGCGGCGACGACACTTTGCTCCAGCTCCACGATCTTCCGAATCTCCCGCAGGAACCAGGGGTCGATGAACGAGAGCGCGTAAATCTCCTCCACCGTCATCCCGGCGCGGAAGGCGTCGCCGACGGCGAAGATGCGCTCGGGCGTCGGGGTGCGCAGGAGCGCATCGAGTGCTTCGCGTTTGTGGCCGCGCGTTTCGAGGCCGGCCACGCCGATCTCGAGCGAGCGCAGACCTTTCTGCAGTGCTTCCGTGAAGGTGCGGCCGATGGCCATCGCTTCGCCCACCGACTGCATCGAGAAGCTGAGGAGTTGCGGCGTATTCGGGAACTTTTCGAACGAGAAGCGGGGGATCTTCACCACCACGTAATCGATCGACGGCTCGAACGACGCCGGCGTCATCTTGGTGATGTCGTTCGGGATCTCGTCGAGCGTGTAGCCGGCGGCGAGCTTCGCCGCGAATTTCGCGATCGGGAAGCCGGTCGCTTTCGACGCGAGCGCCGAGGAGCGCGAGACGCGCGGATTCATCTCGATGCAGATGCGGCGGCCGGTTTTCGGATGCGTCGCGAACTGGATGTTCGAGCCGCCGGTCTCGACGCCGATCGCGCGGATGATCCGCTTCGCTTCGTCGCGCATCGCCTGGTATTCGTCGTTGGTGAGCGTCTGCTGAGGGGCGACCGTGATCGAGTCGCCGGTGTGCACGCCCATCGGATCGAAGTTCTCGATCGAGCACACGATGATCGCGTTGTCCGCGAGATCGCGCATGACTTCGAGCTCGTATTCCTTCCACCCGATGACGCT
>DASVUA010000486.1:0-1883 GCA_036387295.1 Thermoanaerobaculia bacterium
CCCATCGAAAGATAAAGGTCGTACAGCGCCGCCTTTGTATCGGCGCGAATGCCGTACGCGGTGAGCACGCGCTCGATGTGAGGAGGGAAAGACATGGCAGGATCAGCTCAAAGGATCAGCTCAGAACGCGCGCGCGACGCACGCGCCGCTCAGGCGGCAAGCCGCACTCTCGCCGCGTCGAGCAACCGCTGCACTTCGGCGACCGCGGTGATGTCCTGCAGCCCGGTGCGGATGTCTTTGCCGTGCGGAATGCCTTTCGAGAACCAGCCGATGACGGTGCGTGCTTTGTGCAGCTTCCACTTGTCGATCTGCGGCGCCTGATCGATTTTGGAGAGATACCGCTGCATCGCGTCGATGCGGCGCTCGATCTCGTTCTCGATCGACGTCTCGCCGTTCACGTATGCGTGAATGTCGCGGAAGATGAACGGATTGTGGAGCGCGGCGCGGCCGATCATCACGCCGTCGACCTTCGTCTGCTCGAACATCCGGATGGCGTCGGCGGCAGTCTTGACGTCGCCGTTGCCCCATACCGGAATGTTCAACTCACTCTTCACCTGCGCGATGTAGTCCCAGTCGCTCGCGCCGGTGTACGCCTCGTTGCGCGTGCGGCCGTGAATGGCGATGGCGGCGACGCCGATCTCTTCGAACCGCTTGAGGAGAGGAATGACGTCGTTCGACTCCCAACCTTTGCGCACTTTGACGGTGACCGGGATCTTGACCGCGGCTTTGATCTTCTCGACCACGCGCGCGGCCTTGTCGAAGTCCTTGAGGAGCGCAGAGCCGGCGCCGCTGTTAACGACTTTTTTGACCGGGCAGCCCATGTTCACGTCGACGATATCGACGCCCTCGGCTTCCACGATCTCCGCCGCATCATCCATCCGCTCCGGATCGCCGCCGTAAATCTGGATCGCCACCGGGCGCTCGTTCTCATCGAACGCCAGCATCTGATGACTGCGATCGTTCTTCCGCGTCAGCCCTTCGGCCGAAATGAATTCGGAGACGACCAGCCCCACGCCCCCCAGCTCCTTGATCAGCGACCGGTAATACGTGTCAGTGACCTCCGCCATGGGAGCGAGCGCAAGCGGCTGCGCAATGTGCACATTGCCGATCGAAAAGGAGCGCTCGAGGTAGTTCGTCATCAGAGTGGTGTGGAACGTCAGAGCAGACCTCATTCTTCCGGCGAGGAATGACTGCAACGATCGCTCGCTTTTCCCATCCGCCGCTCTGAATAATCGTAATCCATATGCCCATGAAAACTATCTTCGCCGTGCTTACTGCTCTGCTCGCCCTGGCCCGCGCCGGGGAAGCAGCCGCCGCATGCACTCCGTACTGGAATGAGCCGGCGACCATCTCCCTGCCAGCGATCGAGTACCGGGTTGCCGACTTCAACGAAGACGCCAGAGCGGACGTCGCCGCGATTACGGACACGACCGTGATGGTTGCTCTGACGAACGCGAACGGCACATCGAACGCACCGGTCACGATTGCTACCGGAGCTGGCACGTTCCGCCGCATCAGGGTGGCGGACGTGACGGGCGATCAGCATGTCGACATCATCGTGAGCGATACCACGGCGAAGTCGTTCTCCGTCCTGGCGGGCCACGGCGACGGCACATTCGGCGCGGCCGTCACCACGACCACGCCGCGCGCGGCGACCGAGTTCGTGATCGGCGACTTCACAGGCGACCAGAAGATCGACATCGCCTGGGCAAACTACGCGTGGAAGACGCTCGACGTCTGGAGCGGAAACAATCTCGGAACATTCCAGCAGGTCAGCAGCATGACTGCGTGGACCTATGTGAAGACGTTCGTCGCGGGAGATTTCGACAAGGACGGCAAGCTGGATCTGTTCGCGCAGTTGAGCGCGCAATACTTCCCGCAAC
>DASVUA010000487.1:0-4850 GCA_036387295.1 Thermoanaerobaculia bacterium
GCGACAGCTCGACGATCGGCTGCGGCAGCGTCGCCGAGAAAAAGAGCGTCTGCCGTTTCGTCGGGAGGTGCTTGAGCACGCGCCGAATATCCGGAAGGAAGCCCATGTCGAGCATCCGGTCGGCTTCATCGAGGACGAGGATCTCGAGTCCGTCGAGCTTCGCGTACGGGCGCGAGAAATGGTCGAGGAGTCGTCCGGGCGTGGCGACGAGCACGTCGACGCCGCTGCGGAACGCGTGCTCCTGCGGCCCCATGCCCACGCCGCCGTAAATGGCCGCGCCGGAGAGTGGCGTATGCACGGCCAGGTCGCGCAGATGTTCGTCGATCTGCGCCGCGAGCTCGCGCGTCGGCGTGAGGATCAGCGCGCGCGTCGTGCCGCGCTTCTTCCCCATGAGGCGGTGAAGGATCGGCAAGAGGAACGCTGCCGTCTTGCCGCTGCCGGTTGCGGCGGCGGCAAGCACGTCTTTGCCCGCGATGGCCGGCGGCATCGCGTCGTTCTGGATCGGGGTGGGACGGGTAAAGCCGAGCTCTTTGATCCCGCTCAAAAGGTCGGGATGGAGCCCGAAGGATGAAAATGGCATTCAGTTCTTCTCTCTCTATGCGCCGGATTTGCGGCGAACCGGCCGGATCGTCTCACACCTTCGCCATCAGTCACCTCGCCGGCGCGGCGCCCTCGGGCGGAGAAACCACGAATCGCTAGTGGCGCGCGCTGCGCCGCCGCGCGGTTCCGATCACGTCGAGACGGATGGCGGGGCTGTCGGCCACGCCGCAGAGATTCGACACCCGCACCCAGTAGCTGGTCGAGCGGAGAGCCTGTGGGATGGTGAGCCGCGTGCCGCTCGACGGCACAGGTTTCGACGTGTCGGGATACGTGCCTTCGTACCATTGCACGTTCAATGGCGCTCCGCCGCGTGCGATGACGTCGAGATTCACCGCCGCGCCGCGTGGCACCGAATACATCGTGGCCGGCACCTGAACCTGCGGCACCGCACAGGCCCCCGGCTCCACGATCGCATTGAGCGTGCGCGCCTCGCCGCACTCGTTGATCGCCCGCGCGAAATACGTCGCCGGCTGCGTGACGGGTGGCGTCTGGAACTGCTGGCCCGCGCCGATGGCGACGTTCGGATTCGCCGCATCGAACCAGGCGTAGCGCAACGGATCCTTGCCGATCGCGGCCGCGCTCAGCGTCGCGCTCGTGCCATACGGAACGGTCGTCGAAATGGGGTTTTCGGTGATGATCGGGGGATCGCACGCGACGCAGCTCACCGTCAGGCGAAAGGTTCCGGTGTCGGCCGACTTTGCGTAAATGTCGATGTCGACTCTTCCGCCCGGCATGCGCGCCGTGACGCTGACGGTATTTCGCCGCCCCGAATTCGACTCGTATCGTTCATAGAACTCGGCATCCGCTTTCGCGATGCCGATCTCGGGGATGAAGTCGGTCGACGTCACCGATGCCGTCACGTCGGCTTGTCCGCTCAGCTGGATGCGGTAGCGCGTCCAGTACTTCGTGTCGAGGCCGCTCTCGCGCCGGCAGCCGAAAATCGTGATCTCGGCATCGATCGAGGTGCCGCAGGAGGTGTCATAGCGAAAGCACTCGTGCGTCTGACGCGTGATGCGCGACGGTTCCGCGGCGGCTTGCAGAGTCAGAAGGGCGAGGACGACTCCCAGGACACTCAGTCGTGACGTTTTCGCGATCATCGCGATCTCCTTTTCGATGGTCGCGCTCTGACGCGCTCCGCCGCGGGACCATCCGAAAATCGCGCCAGAAGGCATTTCCCATCGCGACGCGTTGCGCCGCTCCTGTTCCGTCCGTTGCCGTATGCTTCCTTCCAATGCGCGACTCTTTCGATTACGCCACTTACTGGGATTTGCTCACTCGCATTTCGGCGACGCACCGGGTGGTCCCGTTTGCCGATTTCGGAAGTGGGGCGGAGCCGGGCGAGCCGTTTTGCATCCTTCGGCACGATGTCGACTACTCGCCGCGCGCGGCATTGCGGCTCGCGGAACAGGAGGCGGGGCGAGGCGTCCGCGCGACCTATTTTCTGCTGGCCGGCACGTCGTATTACAACCTGCTCGCTCCCGAGCATGCAGGGTTCGCGCGGCGGCTTTCGGAGCTGGGGCACGAGGTGGGGCTGCATTACGACGTGAATTCGTTCGTCGGCTTTCCGCGCGAGGAGTGGCCGCGGCTTCTGCGCGCGCAGGCGGCCCTCGTGGGCGAGCTGGCCGGGGCGCCTGTAGTTTCGATTGCGATGCATCAGCCGGCGCTCAATGGCGACGATCCGTTCCGCGGCACCGACGTCGGCTTCATCAACGCGTACGACGATCGCTTCACGCGCGAGGCGACGTATGTCTCCGACTCGTGCCGCGCATGGCGGAACAGCGGGTGGGAGCTGCTGCTCGCCGACGCGTTTCCTCGGCGTCTGCATCTCTGCCTGCATCCCATCAACTGGTCGGATGTCGATCGCGACCGGATGAGCATCTTTCGCGACGTTCATGAAGAGCTGACCGCAAATCTCGCCGCCGCACGCGACGAGCTGCTGGGCAAGATCGCCTGTCATGCGGGCGTGCTGGAACACGATGCACGCGGCCGAGGAGTGGCTTGAGCGGCGATCAACTCCTGGAAGAAGCCCTCGGCGCGCTGTGGCCCTCCGTCGATGACGCCGCGTTGCGCGAGCTGCTGCCTCGCGATGCGGCGACGCTGCGCGACTTCTATCCGCGGCTGCAGCGCTATGTCGACGACTACGCCTCGAACGTGCCGCGCACGCTCGCCGGGACGATCGATGCGCAGGCCATCGTCCGTGGAAACGTGCTGGCGATGGGCGAGGGGAGCGTGATCGAAGCAGGCGCGATCGTCCACGAAAGCTGCCGCCTCATCCTCGGCGCCGGCAGCGTGGTGCGCGCCGGCAGTCTCTTGCGCGACGAAGTGATCGTCGGCGCGAACTGCCTCATCGGGTCGCACTGCGACGTCACGCGCAGCATCCTCCTCGGTCCCGGCACGGCGTTCGGACACTGTATCGTCTTCAACGACAGCATCGCCGGGGCCGGCGTGCTGCTTTCCGCGTTCATCGGCACGGCGAATACGCATCTCACCAAGGGAAACGAGATTTCGATCCGGACGCGCGCCGGACGCGTTTCCACCGGCCGCACGTACCTCGGCGCGTTGCTCGGGGAGCGCGTCCGCATCGGCAGCAACGCCGTACTTTCGCCCGGCACGATCGTCCTGCCGGACCTCGAGCTTCCGGCTGCCGCCGTTCTGCTCGGCATCATCGATGCCGAGCGTCGGGAACGGCTGATGCGCGACTTTTTCGAACGGTGGGACTCTCAGGCATGAAGCGGACGATCGTCAGCGTCGCGCTGCTCCTCGGCCTCGTGCTCTTTCTTCTCGACCGCGCGGCGCGCAACGCGCCGGCAGTCCCCGCCACCGGATTCGAGCTCGCCGTCTATCTCCTCGTCAGTGTCGTCGTCTTTCTCGATCTCATCGACATTGTGGTCCGCCTCACCATGGCCCGCCGCACGGCGAGCAACGTCCCGACCTCGATGCCGCTCGACGTCGGTGAGTTCACGCCACGGCAGATGAAGCTGCATCTCGAGCCGTGGGCGCTCATCGTCTCCGTGCACAACCTCGAAGACGATCTCGACCCGTTCCTCGAAGCGATGGAGCCGTACCGCGAGCACCTCTGGGTCATCGACGACGCGTCGACCGATCGCACGTTCCTGCGCCTGCAGCAGGCAGGCATTCACTGCTTCCGCGGCTCGGTGAATCGCAAGAAACCGGGCGCGTTGAAAGAGTTGATGCACTACCTGCCGCCGGAGATCACGACCGTCGGCATCCTCGATCCCGACGTGCACATCCGCAACTCGTCGCGCAGCGAGATCTCCGACCTCGAGCAGGCGCTCTTCTTCTTTCAGCGCAGCGGATGCGCGGCCATGTGCCCGCGCATCGCGGTGCGGCAGGATGGCTGGCTCGCGCGGCTGCAGGGTCTCGAGTACGCGGTGACGTTCGCCGTGGGGCGCAAGAGTCTCGCGGACCGCAGCATCACGTCGGGCGTGGCGTTCTATCGCCGCGATGCGCTGGAACATGTGTTCGAGCGCCACAAGCTCTCCGTTTACGCCGAAGATTTGCGGAACGCGCTGCTGCTCCTCGGACATGGAGAGCAGATCTATTACGACGAACGTCTGGTGGTCGACACGATCGGGAAGCGGACGTTGCACTCCTGGTTCTCGCAGCGCGTCGGCTGGTTTTTCGGGCTGATTCGCGTCTATCAGGACAGCTTCGGCGACATCCGCCGCATCGCCGGAAACCGGCCGTTTTTCGTCTATCACTACGTTTTCTACATGGGCATCTGCGCGCTCGCGCTGCATCCGCTGAAGCTGGTCGCGCTCGCTTTGTCGATCAGCGGCGTCGCGAACGCATTTGACGATCTCCTCGGCCTCGGCGTCATCCCGAACACCGCCTGGACCGACCCCGCTTACTTTGTGCTCGCGTATCTCAAATACACGCTGTTGACCGCGTTTTTGTTGACGTTCGTGGTGAAAGGCGACCGGAAGCATCTCGTCTCCTCGGTGCCGCTGTTCTACCTCTACGAGCTGCTGCACATCGTGCCGGTTACGATTGGTTACGCGAACTGGCTGACTCTGCGGTACTTTGGCCGGCGCATTTTTCGCGACCACTTTCAGGACGAGGAATCGCTGGCGCGCGAGTTCCGCGAGCAGTTCAGGCGCGCACCTGTTACGTAGTTTGCAAGAGGAGCCCGCGGGAAGCCCCGAGGAGACACTGGATGCGGCGAGGAGCCGAGCGAAACGAGCGAGTTGCCGGCAGCGCCGTACTGCTGGTCGGACCGTACGATCCAC
>DASVUA010000488.1:0-2885 GCA_036387295.1 Thermoanaerobaculia bacterium
CGTCGATCTCTTCGGCGTCGGCGAGCATCACCGGCCCGATTACGCGATCTCGGCGCCCGAGATCGCGCTCGCCGCGATTGCTTCGCGCACCGAGCGGATCAAGCTCACGTCGGCCGTGACGGTGCTGAGCTCGGACGATCCCATTCGGGTGTATCAACGCTTCGCGACGCTCGACGCCATTTCGAACGGGCGCGCCGAGGTGAGCCTCGGCCGCGGCTCGTTCACCGAGTCGTTCCCGCTGTTCGGCTTCGACCTCGCCGATTACGACAGGCTGTTCGAAGAAAAACTCGAGCTCTTCGCGGCCGTGCGATCGGAGCAGGCGGTGACGTGGCGAGGCTCGATCCGCGCCCCGCTCAACAGCCTCGAGGTCTATCCGAAGACTGGCCACGCCGAGGGGATGCCGACGTGGATCGCGGTCGGCGGCACGCCTGAATCGGTCGTCCGCACGGCGCGCTACGGATTCAACCTCACGCTCGCGGTGATCGGCGGCGAAGCGGTGCGGTTCGCGCCGTTCGTCCGTCTGTTTCACGACGCGCTGCAAAAGTACGGGTTCGACCGGCGCCGCGTCGCCGTTCATTCGCCGGGGCACATCGCGCAGACGGATGAGGAAGCGAAGGAAGAGTTCTGGCCGCACTACAGCCGCCTCGTCGCGAAGCTCGGCCGGGAGCGGGGATGGCGTCCGATGACGCGCGCGCAATTCGAAGCGGAGACGACGCACGGCGCGCTGTATGTCGGCTCGCCCGAAACGGTCGCGCGACGCATCGCCGAAACCGTTCGCGCACTAGGCGTCGATCGCTTCGACCTGAAATACGGCAGCGGCCCTCTGCCGCACGAATCGATGATGTCGTCGATCGAGCTGTACGGAACCGTGGTCAAGCCGCGCGTGCTCGAGCTGCTGGAGAGCAGTCGGCGGTGACGCCGCGCGTCCGCGTTAAGGTCAGACACGCGGACGCGCTTCGTCGTTGCTGATGCGAATCAGGTACTCCGGTTTCGCCGCCACCTTCTTCCTCTGCGCGAGGTTGTGCGGAGGGCGGAACGAATAGCGCGACACGCGCTCGATGTGCGGCAACAGATGCGACAGCGACGCCGATTCGCGCTTGCCGAACTCCCGCAGCGCGTCATGCACGATCTTCCATTCCGCGGCATCGTCGTCATCGACCGTCACCGTCGGCACGAACGTTTGCAGGCTCTGCTCCGCGTCGCCCTGCGCGCGCATCTGCTTGAACAGCTCGAGTGAAATGTTGGGTGCGCCGACGACGATAGCGAGCATCAGCAGCGCGCAGCGGTATTCGGCCGGTGCCGCTTCGGCGAGGTAGGCCGCGAGGCTGTCGCGCGGGATGCTGGCGCGGAAGAAGCGGTATGTATTCACGAAGCGTTTGGCGGTTCGAGGCGAGCGGCTGACGAGGCACGCGAGCTCTTCCCGCTGCATGTAGTCGCGCTCCTTTGGATCGATCGTCAGTTGCTGCGGATCGAGCTCGTCGCCATCGCCGTCGCACATCGTGTGCAGCACTTCCGGCGCGCGTTGCGGCTCGTTCGCCGATTGCGTGTTTCCGGTGCTCGGAGTCGTCCGGACGACGACTTTCTGCTGCGCGCCGGCTTTCTCCTCGAGATCGCCGGAGAGCAGATTCGCGATGTACGTACCGGCCGTGCGCGGTTTCAGCGGATCGAGCCAGAACGGCACCTGAAAGATTTTCTCGAGATAGTCGTGCGGCTCGACGGCATAGCCGGTGATGTCGTCTTCCTGTTCGAACTGGCGCTCACTCTTGCCGCGCAGCGCGCGATGCTTCTGCCGCAGCGACTCCGAGACCCAGCGCGCATCGACGCCGACGACCACGACGAACAGCTTGAACGCCAGCAGGAGATGCACCGCCTGCAGCACTTCGATGACGCGCTCGGGCTCGCAGCGATCGAGGTCGTCGATGTAGAGGATGATCCGATCGATGCGCAGGTGATCGCCGAGATCGCCGGTTCCGCCGCTCTTCGGATGCATCAGTTCGCTGAGCATCGCAAAGTCGCTGCGCACCGTCGCCAGCACGCCGAGGAGCTTGCGGTAATCGTCGCTTGCAGCACGCTCGTCGATGAACCGGTTGAGGCGGTAGCCGTTCGTCAGTTTCAGCAGCTCGTTCTTCGCCGTCATCACTGCCTGCTCGCGTTTGACGACGTCCTCCTGCGCGCTGGTCACGTCCGCGGACGCTTTGGCCACCGCGTTGTCGGCGGATTCGATGCCGCTCTGAATCCTCGCCGCAGCCGATTCGATCTTTTCGTCGATCTTCGAGCGCGCGGCGTCGACTGTGGCGAGAACCTTTTTCACCGACGAGAGGCGTTGCGCAAGCCAGCCCGTGATGACGGTGACGAACGCCGTCACGTGCGTCACCGACTGTGCAATGACACCGTATGTCTCCGGTGAAATCCAGCGGACCAGGAGAGCCATCCCCATTGCGACGAACGGTGCTGCGAGCAGCCCGCACAGCAGCCAGACGAGGGATGCCGGCTGTTGCACGATCCAGTTCGCGAGCAGGCTGGTGCGGGTCCGCACCGAACGCAGCTCGTCGACCGCGTTGCGAACGTCAGCAACGGAGGCGAGCACCTTTCCGACGCCGAGCTTGTCGAGCGCATGCTGCAGTTCCTCTCGGTCCGAAGGCTCGATCGTGACGAGCTCCCAGACATCTTTCGCGCGCAGAGTGCGTGCGGCCGCTGCGCTGGCGTCGACCGCTTTCTTCTTCGCCTCCAGTTCCTGCGCCGCCCGGTCGCGCTCGAGCTCCGCCTCCTTGACCTTCTCCTCGGCCGCGACTTTCTCCGCCATCAACGTGTCGAGCTGCTTGAGCAGCTCCTCACGCCGTTCGCTCACGACCTGATCGCCCGGCTTCTCGTACGTCAGCTTCAGA
>DASVUA010000489.1:0-1578 GCA_036387295.1 Thermoanaerobaculia bacterium
CGGAAGATGCGATGCCGATAGAGAAACAAGCGCAGCAGCACGATGCGCTCGTAGATGAACGACAGCCCATGCAGGATCACGCGCAGCACGGACGCGCGCACGCCATGCCGACGATTCAGGATCACGTCGATGGCGAACTGCTCGAGCGTTTCGGAGCGCTGGCTCATGAGCGAGTTGGGAGCACGCGCGCGCCGCGATTGTCGGCTGTGGTAATGAAGACGCGCGCGCCCAGCGGTGCTGCGAGCAGCATGGCGGCGGCGACGTTCTCCGCGTTGCGCAGAGTCACGGCCGCGACCGTAGAGCCGGATCCGCTAAGGAACCCGCCGAGCGCTCCCGCGTCTTCAGCCGCGCGAATCGCGTCGTCGAAGAACGGGACGAGCTGCTTCCTGAACGGCTGGTGGAGATGGTCGGCAAACGCACCTTGTAGCGCGGCGTAATCGCGCGACGCGAAAGCGGCTGCGATCGCGGCTGCGTTACCCGCGCTCTCGACCGCGGCGCGGCGATCGATTCGCTCCGGGAGCAACGCACGCGCCGCGGCCGTCGAGACTTCAAAGTCGGGGACGAGGAGGATGAACTTCAAGCTCGCGGCGACGAGGAAGCGCTGCCGCGTGGCGCCTCCGACGACATTGAAGCCGCCGAATTCCGCGGGCGCTGCGTTGTCGGGGTGCCCTTCGAGCGCGACGCAGAGCTCGAAGATCTGTTCCCGCTTGAGCGGTCGGCCGGCGAGGGCGTTCAAGCCGTGCATGACGCCGAGACGCACCGTGACGCTGCTCCCGAGCCCGCGTGATGACGGCACATCGCCACTGATTGCGCACGCGAACGGAAACGCCGCTGCGCCAGATCGCGCGAAGAACAGCTCCGCGGCCTCGCGCAGCATCGGCGCGAGCGGCTCAGTTTCGCCACGTCGCACGGTCACCTCATTGTAGAGGCGAAGCGCCACGCCCAGACAGTCGAAGCCGGGCCCGAGATTCGAGGTGCTCGCCGGGACGCGGACGGTGACTTGTTCCATGATCGGTTCGCGGCCTGACGCGCGGCCGGAACGCGGCGCAAACGTATCGCTCTCCCCCGCGGCGGCAAGGGAACGACTCCCGAAGCGCGCAAACCGCGACCGTTCGCCGATTCATCCTCGGAGCCGCCCCGGCACTTATGAACAAATCCGAATGGATCTCAGCGGAGCTCGTGCAAGCCTTCGAGGCGGAAGAGACGGACGCGTATCGGCTTTGCACGTGCGACGACGGCTGGGTCGAGCGTTACGGCAATGACATCCTCATCTCATACAAGACCGATGTCGCGCAGGAGCGCCTAACGACCGAGCTCTACCTCTGGTCGCTTGCGGTGAAGTTCAAGTTCACACGGGTATTCGCGCGGTTCCTGCCGAAGCAGAATGCCGAGCGCGCGACACCGCGCCTCGTGGTCGGCGATGCGAGCTTGAACCTGCCGGCGATCGCGATGGAGCGCGGCCTCCGCTACGGTATCGACTACGAGAGCGGATACTCGGTGGGGCTGTTTGTGGATCAACGCGCGAACCGCAGCTTCGTGCGCCACGCGAAGCCGCAGACGGTGCTGAATTGCTTTGCT
>DASVUA010000490.1:0-5878 GCA_036387295.1 Thermoanaerobaculia bacterium
CGGTCCTCCCCGCACAGTTGCAGCTCGCCGACCTCGACGACGACGGCGATCAGGAGATCGTCTCGTGCGAGTTCCGGCCGAACAGCGTCACCGTCTTTCGCAACAACGGCTCGCGCTCGTTCGCCTCCTATGACACGTACACGGTCGTGACGGCCCCGATTGGGAATCCGAACAGCATTGCGATCGGCGATTTCAGCGGCGACGGAGACGCCGACATCGCGGTGTCTCTTGTCAACATGGACGCCATCGCGACGCTGGAAGGGAACGGGAACGGCACGTTCCGCCCGCCGGTCTTCGTCAACATCGAGCCGCCGCCGGAAGCCTACGACGATCGCTTCAGCATCAACGCGATCGCGGCCATCGAGTTCACGGGCGACGACCGCCTCGATCTGGTGATGTCGGCCGATGTGTACGTCGGCGCGTTTGCAAATGCCAGCGGCGATACCCGGCTCACGCTGGCGCAGGACTACCCGGTCGTTTCGACGGGAGAGAAGGCGCGGTTCACGGCCTGGCTCATCCCGCCGGAGAATGGTCTTTCCTGGTACGGCGAACCTTCCGCTCCGGCGCGAACCGGTCTCGTCACCTTTCGCAATGGCGCCACCGTCCTCGGGACGGCCACACCGGTCCGCGATGGCGATCGCGATTACGCGACGTTCGAAACCGCCTCACTGCCAGCAGGCACGCACATCGTCACCGCCGACTACGCGGGCGATGACTCCTATCGTCCGGCCGTCGCGCTCAATGCCGTCTCGCAACGCGTGATCGGCCAGAAAACGACCACGACGATCACCGGCACGAGCACCGCCGGCGAGCCGATTCCGTGGAGCGAGAGCTGGTTCGTCAGCGCCGCGGTGACGTCGCCGTTGCCGGGCGAAGTGACCGGCTCGTTCTGGTTTTTCGCGAACGGACAGCGGCTGTACGACACTCATTCCGCCGCCCCATCCGGAACCTCGTCGCCGATCTTGCTCGACCCCGGCACGTACCAGATCCACGTCGAATACAGCGGCGACGAGACCCACCCGCCGAGCAGATCTGCCGCCATCCAGCAGGTTGTGACGAAAGTCCCCACGACGACCAGCTTCGCGCACAACGGCGAGTACCTCGCGTCCGCGGGGCAGACGCCCCAGCTCGGCGTCCAGGTTGACGGATACGGCCCAAGCGGCAAAGTGCACATCTACAACGGCGCGACGTTGCTCGGGACGCTGAACGCCGCGACGCAGTCGTTGTTCACGATGCCCGCGCTTCCCCTCGGCGTGCACTATTTGAAGGCGGTGTACGAGGGGGGCTCGAAATGGCTTCCCTCGGAATCCGCGATTCTTCGCTACAACGTCGTGCCACAGGGATTCGTCGTCGTCGCCACCGTCGCCGCCGATGCCTCCTCGATTTTTGTCAGCGCGATCTACTCCGCACAGCCCGCGCCGGTGATCTACAA
This sequence comes from Thermoanaerobaculia bacterium, assembly GCA_036387295.1. Taxonomy (GTDB): domain Bacteria; phylum Acidobacteriota; class Thermoanaerobaculia; order Gp7-AA8; family Gp7-AA8; genus QHVT01. The sequence continues at coordinate 1,433 of DASVUA010000490.1, forward strand.
ATTCTACGAACGCGTCGGCAGCGCTGCATGGACGCATGTCTACACGGCGTCCTCCCCTTTCTACGGCGTAACCGCTCCGGAACGCGGGAAGGTTTACGCGTACCGCATGGAGGCGTTCAACGCGTCGGGCGCACTGCTCGGCACGAGCAACATCGACATCGCCGTCGTCACCGTTTTCACCGATGACGCGCTGCGCGCCGGCATCCCCATCAAAGCCGCACATATCCAGCAGCTCGTCAGCGCCGCGAACCTGCTGCGCGCCCAAGGCGGCCTCGCCTCCATCTCACTCGCCGACGCCGCGCCGGGAAAGACGATCCGTAAGTCACACATCGATTTCCTCAGCAACGCGATCGCGCAAGGACGAGCCGCCTGCAGTGCGAACGCGTCGCCTGCGCTCACCATCGCCGCCGCCTCCCCTGTACGTGCGGCGCACATTCTTCAACTTCGCGAAGCGCTGAAGTAGAGATTGAAGAACTACGCGAGCTACCAGCGCTCGTCGGCGGTCGGGCCGTAGATCGAGGGGACGGGCTGGTCGTTGAGCCGCAGGTAGACGGTCAGCTGGCCGCGGTGATGTGCGAGGTGCGAGAGCGTGTCGGTGATCATCATGTGCCGCGGTTTTTCGTCGACGACTCTGCCGCTCACGCGCAGTTGCCACGTCTTCATGAGGTGCTCGTCGGTCGTGGTGGTCAGCGCCTGCGTCGCGGAAGCGACTGCCTTGTCGAAGAACGCGAGGCGCTCCTGCGCGTTCAACTGCGGCGGCGCGCCGCCGCTCGCGAGATCGAGATACTCGCTCTCGACGATCGACGTGATCCAGCCGAACATCGCCGCGACGAGAAACGAGAGATAGCCGAGCTCCATCGACTTCGGGTGCGGCTTCCACTCCGGCGTCCCTTCCGGAACTCGCTCCAGAATCCTCCGAGTGGCGGCCGTCTCCCGGCCGAGTTGCGCCAGCAATAGTTCAGCGATCGTCATCGACATCCTCCGTTGGGATTGAAGCGTACCGGAACGGGTCGCCGCTCGCGCGCCGCGTTACGCGACTTTCAACAGGCGCCGCAGTTTCTCAATGAGGTCGGGCGCCTGGAACGGTTTGACGAGGTACTCCTCGGCGCCCAGCGCTGCAGCGCGGCGGCGGTCTTCTTCACTTGCTTCGGTGGAGATCACCATGATGGGGATCGAGCGGTAGACCGGGTGGTTTTTGAGAAAGCTGACCAGCTCCAGGCCGTTGATGTCCGGCATGTTGATATCGGTCAGGATCGCGTCGAATTTGTGATGCGGCAGCGTCTTCAGCGCTTCAAAGCCGCTCGCCGCCTCGACGATCTCGAGGTCGTAACTCTCCGTTCCGCCTTCGATGACGGTGGTGAGGTACGCCCGCATCGACGTGGAATCTTCGACTACCAGAATCTTCATAAGCTCAGCGCCGCCCCGCCCGTTCCGATGCGAACACCGCGTTGCCGAACGCAAATCCAGCCTGCGAGAGGAAGATTTCGAGACCGGTCATGCTGTCGATGGGAGCGCGATGTTCGGCGTTATCGCCATAGAGGATACCAACAGCGCGCTCGGCGTGCATGATCGGAAGTGCAACGACCTCCGTCGGCAACAGTCCGCCGAGGCGGTCGATCAGCGCGACGTTCGCCGGCGTGCGGCGCATCTTGCCGCGATGCGCGCCGTTGGCGCTGACGACATCCGACAGCAGCGACGGCTCGGTGCGCGGAATGCGCAGCTTGCGAACGCGCGCGTCCATCTCCTCGCCGGCGCCGGTGACGCCGAAGCCGCCGAGGCCGACGAAATCATCGCCCGCGGCCATGAACAGCGCGCCGCGATCGAGATACTCGGCCGACAGGCGGAGGATCGTTGCCGAGACCTGCCCGATGTCGTTCGGATTCGAAAGTTCGTTGATGAGCTGACGCAACAGGCCGAACGAGCGGTCGAGAGTTTCTTTCGACGCCTGTTCGTAGAACTTCTTTCCCGCGTCGACGCCGCCGCCGGTGACCTGTTCCCATTGCGCGAACGAGCGCTCCGCGAACAGCACCAGCTCGTCGGCGAACAGCGCCAGCTCTTCTTCCGCGAGGCCGGGCTGCAGACGCGCGGGAGTCGGTTTCGTGACGTAGAGGTCGGCGCCCGCGCGCAGCAGATCGTGACGGCGCCGCAGGTCGGTCTCTGTGTCGACGACCACGACGGGCAGTCGCGGGTTCTTGCGCTTGACCTGCTGCATGAGACGCACGGAACTATCGTCGTCGGTGAGCTCGAGGAACGTGACGAAGAAGCTGTTCGCGCGGAAGAGCTCCGTCATCGCGCCGCGCACGTCTTCGAGCGAGCCGTACTGCGAGATTTTCACGCCCTGCTTGGTGAATGCGCGGCGCGCCGCGACACGTACGAGCGGGTTGCGCTCGAACAGCACGACGTTGCGATACAGCGCCTCGGGCGATTCGACTTCGAAAAGGCCGCCCGCGACCTTGAACTGCCCCGTGGCCGGAGCGGGACCGGCGACGCGCTCGCGCCGCTCTTCGCGTGATGCGGGGATCGGTGAGGCCAGCGACGTGTCGGCGATTGCGTGCGACGGGTAATCGTCTTTCTCCGCGAACGGCAGTTCGTCGAGCGGTGAGAATTCTTCGCGCGGATCGACGGCCGCGGGCGCCAGCTGGGTCGGGAACGGGACGACGTTGTCGCTCGTCGGAGCGGGTGCGGTGCCGGGAAGTTTCGTCGGGCCGGTGGGCGGTGCGATCGATTGTCCGAGGCCGAGGTTGAGCGAGGCAGGCGTCGACTCGGCTGGGGCGGAGCCGCGCAGCAGCGCCTTCCCCACTTTGAGCGACTCCTCGAGCCCGCGCAGCGGCTTGATCTTCTCGCCGTCGCCGCCGAGGAGTTTGCCGGGGGCGAAACCGCCCTCCTTGAACACCTGATCGGAGTCGTACTCGACGTCGATTGCGCTCATCGACTCGCTGAGGATGAAGTTGAACTCCCCTTCTTTGCTTTGCAGCAGCGGCGTCACGACGCCGAGGATGCGCTGGTGAATCGCGTCGGCGAGATCGTCGGTGGAGAGGAGATTCATCTCCAGGACCGCCGTGCCGGGAGGAATCCCGCTGTCTTCCATCTGCCGCAACACGCCGGCGTTCTCGCGCGAGATCAGCTCGGCGCCATGAAGAAACGCGACGAGATCGGGGTACTCGGGCGACGCCGCATTCACGACCAGGCCGTGACGGAACATCACGGTGTGACGGCCGCTGTCGTTGATGATCTCGAGCACGCCGGTGCGGCGGCTGAGATAGACGATCTGCACGATGTCGGTGAGGGAAAGATCCTCGAGGCGGCCGAGAAGACTCACCGGCGGCCTCCGCCCTTGTGATCAGTCGTCAGCGGCCGGTTGTCCGTGATGTCTCGTCCACGCGGCACGGCACACTCAACTGACAACCGAGAACCGGCAACGCTACTCGGCGTTCTGCGTTCGGCGCTCATCGGTCCCGAGATTGTACCGTTTGAGTATCCCGTCGAGGATGCCGTTGATGAACTGACTCGATTTCTGTGTGCCGTACTTTTTCGCGATCTCGATCGCTTCGTCGATGATCACCAGCTTCGGCGTGTCGTCTTCGTGCATGAACTCGTAGATCGACATCCGGATGATGTTGCGGTCGACCGCGGCCATGCGCGAGAGACGCCAGTTCTCGGCCTGGTTCTGGATCATCTCGTCGATCTCGCCCATGTAGTTGACGGTGCCGCGGAAGATCTTCGTCGCGAATTCGCGCGTGTTCGCTTTCGACTTCTGCAACTCTTCGAACGTGGCGATGATCTGGTCCGGATTGTTGCCGGACATGTCCTGCTGAAAGAGCATCTGCAATGCGAGTTCGCGTGCTTTACGACGGGCGCCCATCTACGCCTCCCCGGTGCGAAGCGCGCGCCAGAGGTTTGCCATTTCGATGGCCGCGAGCGCCGCTTCCCATCCTTTGTTTCCGGTGCCGGCGGACGAGCGTTCGACGGCCTGCTCGTACGTGTTGCAGGTGATGACGCCGAACGTCACCGGGAAGCGCGTTTCGACGGCGATGCGCGAGAGGTCGTTGGTCACCTGCGCGGAGATGAACTCGAAGTGCGGCGTGTCGCCCTTGATGAGGCAACCGATCGTGACCAGCGCGTCGAACGAGCCTTCGGCGGCGAGCTTGGCGGCGAGCGTCGGGATCTCGAATGCGCCCGGAACGCGGTAGAGCGAGATGTCGGTCGCGCCGTGCCGCTCGAGGCAGTTCATGGCCCCTTCGAGCATCCCGGAAACGATCTCGTCGTTGAACCGGCTGGCGATGATGCCGATGCGAAGACCGGCTGCGTTGAGGTCACCTTCGAAAGAGCGAGGCATGGCGGGCGGGGATTATATGCGGGAGGGAGGAGGGGGCTTGGGGCGGCGCTGGGGCGCTCGAGACCGTGGGCTTTGGGCTTTGGGCTTTGGGCGTTTGGGGGTTGCGGGCT
>DASVUA010000491.1:0-3596 GCA_036387295.1 Thermoanaerobaculia bacterium
CGGCGGGCTAAGAGCCCGCCGCTCCACCAAAGCCTATTGCTTCGCTTTTCTCACGCGCAGCGTGGGCGAGCCGAGATCGAGCTCAGCGATGGGGATCACTTCGACATCGGGAAACTGCTGACGCAGCGCCGGCTCGAATGCTTTCGCGTCGCCGACGACCACGACGTTCGCATCGCCCGCGAGATTCGCTGATGCGAATTGCCGCAGTTGCTCGGCGGTGACGTTCTGCACGCCGCTGATGTAGCGATTGATTTCCGTGAGCGGCAAGCCATGCAGCGCGAGCGCTGAGACTTCGTCGACGATGCCGCGGCTCGTCTCGAGCGATTGCGCGAACTCGCCGATGAGTGCGGCTTTGCGCGGCGTCAACTCGGCCGCGGGAACGTCAGCCGCCGACAACCGCCGGAGCTCGCTCGTGAGAATGCCGGCCACTTCCGCGGCCGACTCGTGCTTCGTTTCGGTGCGAGCGGTGAACGGCCCGATCGTTGCGCGCGGATCGAACGAGCTCCCCGCGCCGTAGCTCAAGCCGCGCTTGATCCGGATTTCCTGATTGAGCCGCGACGAGTAGCCGCCGCCGAGAACCGAGTTCGCGACGAGCGCCTGCATGTACGCGGCATCGGCGCGGCGAATGCCGCTGCGGCCGACGTACACCGCGGACTGTCCGGCCTCGGGCATGTCGATCACCACGACTCGCGGTGCGCCCGCTTTCGCGCCGGCTGCCGCCGGTTGCGCGCCCGATCCCGAGGCACTTCCTGCCGACTCCCACTTGCTGAAAACCCGTTCCGCGAGCGCAAACGCGGCCTCGGGCTTCACGTCACCCGCGAGCACCAGCACGGCGTTGTTCGGCCGGTAATGCCGGCGATGAAACGCGATCAGATCGTCGCGACGGATCTTCGTCACCGAGGCCGGAGTGCCGGGCAGGTTGTTGCCGTACGGCGCGTCTCCGAACAGCACGCGCGCGGTGACCATGCTCGCCACGCTTCGCGGCTGCCCCATCTCCACCTGCAGCGCGTCAATCGTCTGCGCCTGTTCGCGATCGAATTCCTGCTTTGCGAAGCTCGCGTTGCGCGCGACGTCGGCGACGAACTCCATCGCCTTCGGCAGATTGGACGACATCACGCTCAGGTCGATCGCCGACGCATCCCAGCTCGCGCTCGCAGACAACGTCGCGCCGAGGGCTTCGACACCGCGCGCGATCTCCTCGGCAGTGTGTGTTCTGGTTCCCTGCGTCAGCACGGTCGAGGTCAATGCGGCCACACCTGCTTTGCCGCGCGGATCGGCCGCGGCGCCGGTTCGGATCGTGAGACGCGACGCCACGAGCGGAATGTCGTGCTTCGGAATCACGATGACGCGCAACCCATTCGCAAGCGTCCGCTCCACCGGCTGCGGGATCTTCGCTTCACGCGGCGCGGCCGGTGCGGGCGGCGTGGTTTGCGGCTGCGATTCACTCTGCGCAAACGAAGCGTGTGCAAACAACGACGAGGCGACGAGCAGCGCTGCGATTGCGCGCTTCACTTTGCACCTCCCGCGTTCTTCTTCTGCTCTTCATCGAGGTAATCGATCACGACCGCTTTTCCTTCGACGAGGTATTGCCGCACGACGCGCTGCACGTCGGCCGGCGTGGTTGCCTGCACCTTTGCCAGTCCGCTGTTCACAGCCGTCGGATCGTGCTGCAGGATGAGCGCTTCGCCGAGCGCCAATGCTTTGCCGTTGTTCGTCTCGCGCTCGCGCAGTGCGCTGGTGAGGAAGAGGTTCTTCGCCTTTTCGAGCTCCGCCGCGGGCACGCCGTTTTTCGCGATCGACGCGAGCTCCGCGCGGATCACTCGCTCCGCCTCGGACGGCGCATGGCCGCTGCCCATCACGGAGACGATGCCGAAGAGACCGAGGTCTTCGCGCAGATCGGCATCGGCAAACACTTCCTGCGCGATCTCGCCGCGCACCAGTTTCTGCTGCAGCCGCGACGACTCCCCTTCCGAAAGCAACGCCGCCGCGAGCGCGAGCGCAACCGCGTCCGCGTGCGCCGCCTTCGGAGTGAGCCACGTCATCGCCACCGCGGGCAACGGCACGTTCGGCGCGTACTCCGTCACCCGCTTTTCCGCGGCGCGCGCAGGTTCCTGCACCGTCACGCGCGGCGCTTCGAGCGCCGGTTTCGCGAGCGGTGAAAAATAGCGGTCCACCCACCGGTCGAGCTGCTGCTGTTCAAAGTCGCCGGCGACGATCAGCACCGCGTTGTCGGGGCGATAGAACGTCGAGTGGAAGTTGCGCACGTCGTCGATGGTCGCCGCATCGAGCTGTTCGATGTCGCCGATCCCCGGCCGCACGTATGGATGCTTCACGAACGAGTGTTGCTCGATCGCGTTGAACAGCCGGCCGTACGGCGGCGAGAGGACGCGAAAGCGGTACTCCTCTTTCACCACGTCGCGCTCCGAGGCGAAATTGCGCTCGTCGACCGTCAGCGAGCCGAGACGCTCGGCTTCCGCCCAGAGCAACGTCTCGAGATAGTTCGACGGCACCACTTCGTAGTACGCCGTCGCATCGGCGTACGTCGTCGCGTTATTGAACCCGCCGACGTCTTCGGTGAGCCGGTCGAGCATCTCCGACGGCATGTTCTTCGTGCTCTTGAACATGATGTGCTCGAAGAGATGCGCGAAGCCGCTGCGCCCGGCTGGATCGTGCTTCGAGCCGACGCGATACCAGACGTGAATCGCAACGGTCGGCGTCGTCCGATCCTGCACCGAATAGACCTCCAGTCCATTCGGCAGAACGCGGTGCTTGTAAGGAATCGGCGGCACCTGCTGCGCCGCCGCGGACATCGCGACGAACAGCAAAGGAAGGAGCGATCTCGTGAGACGCATGGGGCGGATCATAATGTCTTCATGGTCCTCGATTTGACGAAGCTTCATCCGGTCGACGATGCCGGACAGCTGTTCATTTCACCGGTAATTCACGACTGGTCGATCATCGCCGCGCACGGCATCGACACCGTGTTCGACATGGAAGGCGGCCTCGATGAATGCATCCCGACGACGCCGAACGGCTGCCTCTACATCTACTTCCCGATTTACGACGAAGACCTTCCCGATCTCGACAAGCTCGAAGCCCTCGCCGCGCTCGGCGCACACCTGATTTCCAAAGGCCATCGCGTGCTCTCGCACTGTGGCATGGGTTTCAATCGTTCCGCACTCGTCGCGGGACGAATCCTCCACCGTCTGGGGATGAACGGCGAACAGGTGGTGCGGCAGCTACGCGCGAAACGCCCCGGCGCTCTGTTCAACGAAGTTTTCGCCGAGCACCTGCGCTCCCTCTGATCTGCATGGAGTGCCTACTCGTACCGCAACGCTTCGACGGGATTCAGCTCCGCAGCTCTGGCGGCGGGATAAATGCCCGACACGAGGCCGACGCTGATCGACACGCCGGTCGACAGTAGCAGCGACCAGAACGTGATCACGGTCGGCCAGCCGGCATACGCGGCGACGACGCGCGCGAGGACGATGCCGATGACGATTCCGGAGAGCCCGCCCAGGAACGAGATGGCGAAAGACTCGATCACGAACTGCGCGCGGATGTCGCGGCGGGTGGCGCCGATCGCGCGGCGCACG